>NZ_KQ033935.1:0-246367 GCF_000970615.1 Pseudomonas sp. 10B238 | reverse complement strand
ACGGCACCGAGCAGCAAGTCACCGTGACCATTACCGGCAGTAACGATGCTCCGGTCGCTGTATCAGACAGCCTCATTGCCACCGAAAACACGCCGATTACCTACGCGGCGAGCCAGTTGCTGGCCAACGACAGTGACGTCGACAACGCCGACCGGACCATCGCCAGTGTCACCAGCGGCAACGGCGGTACTGCCGTGCTCAATGCGGACGGCTCGGTCACCTTCACACCAGACGCCAACTTCAATGGCATCGCGAACTTCAGCTATACCGTCAGCGACGGTGTGCTGACCTCCGCAGCGGCCAGCGTGACGGTCAACGTCGCCGCGGTGAATGATGCGCCGGCCGGGACCGACGCCAACGTCAGCCTGGTCGAGGATGGCACCGTTCAGTTCAGCGCAGCGAACTTCGGCTTCAACGACCCGGATGCAGGCGACAGCCTGCAGGCGATACGCATCGAAAGCCTGCCGAGCGCCGGCGCTCTGCAACTGAACGGTACGGCGGTCACCGCTGGGCAGGTCATTGCGCCCGCCGACCTGGGTAAGCTGACGTACACGCCCGGACAGGACGGTGCCGGCAGCCAGTACGCAACATTGACTTTCTCGGTGAGCGACCAGAGCGGTCTGTTCTCTGCCACGCCCAATACCCTGACCTTCGACGTCGCGCCAGTCGCCGACACGCCGGACGTCAGCATTACCATGGGTGCCGCCAGCACGACCACCACCAGCATTACCAGCGCCAACGCGAACCTCAGCGGGCAGGGCTACACCGTCACTGCGCTGAACGGTGATGGCAGCACCGGCAGCATTTCGCACAACAGCAGCCCGGTCGGCTTCGGTGTACAGGGGAACAGCTCTAACGGCAGCGCGAATGAGCTCGGCGGTGCGGAACGCCTGATCGTGGCATTCGACGCCCCTGTTGCCAGCGCAACCGTTCAATTGGCTTGGCTGAATTCGAGCGAACACGCCGCCTACACGCTTTACGACAGCAACAATGTCGTCATCGGAGGCGGCACCATCTCCGGCGGCAGCGACGGAATCGACCCAGGCATCGCACTTACGAGCACCAACGGCAGCGCGATCAGCCGTATCGAGTTCAGTGCGCCGGGCGCCGGGGATGACTACCTGATCCATTCGATCACCTTTGCCAGCAACACCAGCTATCCGCTTACCATCACCGCCGCACCGACTGACATCGATTACTCCGAGTCGATCAGCAGCATCACCCTGGAGCTGCCTGCCGGTGCCACGCTGTCGGTGGGCTCGGCCAACCCCGACGGCACTTGGTCCGTGCCGCTGGCCGGTGATGGCACCTACAGCGTATCGGTGGACGCGACCACCCACGCGGTAACCCTCAGCGGCCTGACGATGAACCTGCCCGGCAGCCCGACGGGCAGCCTGGAAATTACTGCAACCGCGGTCGCCCAGGACGGCAGCAGTACCGCCTCGGCGAGCACGCACATCACCATTGGCGATACCACTGCACCGGAAACGGCAGACGTGACAGTCGGTGCTGACGAGGACGCCAGCGCTGTAACAGTCACACTGAGCGCAACCGATGCCGGCAGCAGCATCGCCAACTTCACCGTCACCAGCCTGCCGACCCACGCCACACTCAGCTACAACGGCCAGCCGGTTGTCATAGGCCAGACCATCCCGGCCGAAAACAACCAGGCCGCGATCAGCTTCGTGCCGGACGCCAACTGGAACGGCAGCACCGCCTTCCAGTACCGCGCCAGTGACGCCGCTGGCAACCTGGATCAGAGCCCCGCAACGGTGTCGATCCAGGTGAGCGCGGTCAACGATGCGCCGGTCAACCAGCTGCCGAGCGGCTACACCATGGCCGAGGACGGATCGCTCAAGCTGAGCGGGCTGGCAGTGTCCGATGTCGACGCCGCCAGTGGCTCGGTTACGGTCACGCTGGCCGTCCAACAGGGGGTGCTGGGGGCTGCGTCCACCGCCGGTGTCAGCGTGAGCGGCTCGGGCGGCAGCACGCTGGTGCTGACCGGCAGCCTGGCAGACATCAACGCCTACCTGGCTCAGCCGGCTACACAGCCGACGTACACCCCGGAGCATGACGCCAGCGGTACGGTCACGCTGACCATGACCAGCAACGACAACGGCAACATGGGCAGCGGCGGCGCACTGAGCGACACCGATACGACCGCCATTCAGGTCACGCCTGTGGCCGACGCCATCGGATCAAGCGACGTGTCCGTCGTCGTCGGCGCACCCAGCTCGAGTGCGATCGACTTCAGTACCGGCAACATCGCTGGCCTGGACGGGGCCTCGACCTTTACCTTCCCCAGCGGCATCTCGATCTCTGCGATCGATACCAGTGGCGCCGGCAAGGTATTCACCTTTTCCACCGGCTCGTTGCTGGCGGTACGCAGCACCAACGCCAACGGCGACAACCGCATCGATGGCACCGAAGCGATCCGGATCGATTTCCCGGTCGGCATCCATTCGGCAAGCATGCGCCTGAAGAATGCGAGCGACGACAGCGTGCAGTTCAAGAGCGAGCTGGATGTCAGCCAGCTGCCGGGCAACCACCTGATCACCGGCGCGCTCACTTCCAGCGGCGCAACGGCCACAAGCGCGACGCTCAAGCTCCAGCTTCTGCTGACCGACGCCAACGGCAACAATCTCGCGCCTGTGACCGCCACCGTGAATTCCAACGGTACCTGGTCGGCGAGCTACAGCTACAGCGGTACCGTGACCAAGGCCGTGCTGGTGGCGACCGTGGACGGCAGCCTGTTCAACCAGGGCGGCAATACCGAGGCCAACGTCGGTTTGTCGAGCAGCGTCGAAATGACAATGCTGAGCATCGGTCAGGACGCCAGCAACACCTTCAAAGCAAAGAACAACGGCTTCCAGATCGAGTACCTGGCCTTCGACACGGGCTCATCCGGCGCCATCAACTATCACTACCCGATCGATGTGTTCGCCCAGGTCAGCGACACCGTGGGGATCGCCGAAACCATCAGTGCGATGTCACTCAGCGATCTGCCAGCCGACGCGGCCCTGAGTGTTCGCTTGCAAGACGGCAGTTACTTGGAGATCACTCCTGACGCCAACGGGCAGTTCGACCTGAGCAACTATGTATCGCTCCTGGTCACCTCGACCGCAGTGTCGGGGACCGACCAGCTGCAATTGGTGACCAGCACAACGCTGCCGACCGACTTTGCGCCGACCTTGACGCTCACGATCAGTGACGGCGCCAGCACGGCCGTCACGGTCATCGGCGGCTCGGCCAGCTCAACGCACAGTGGCGCAGCGGGAGACGATTACCTCAGCGGCGGCGCGGGCGATGACCTGCTCTACGGACTGCAGGGCAACGACACGCTGGACGGTGGCACCGGTAACGACCTGTTGGTCGGCGGTGCCGGCGACGACATCCTGATCGGCGGGCTGGACGACGACCAGCTCACCGGCGGAAGCGGAGCCGACACCTTCACGTGGAAAGCCGGAGACCTGGGCAAGGACAGCATCCTCGACTTCAATGCCACCGAAGGCGACCGCATCGACCTGCGCGATCTGCTCCAGGGCGAAAACGACGGCAACCTCCTCAGCTATCTGCGAGTGGACACCACCACGTCCACCTTGCAGATCAGCACCACCGGCGTCCTGAATGACACCGGCAGCAATGCCGGCGTCACCATCAAGCTGGAAACCGGCGGCGCCGCGGTCGATCTGTCTTCGTATGGCTCGAATCCTACGGACATCATCAATTCGCTGGTTGCCGACCATATCGTCAAGGTCGATCACTGAAGGTGACNCCCCGCCGCGAGCCGCTGGCGGGTATCGTCGCTACTCCCATATGAGGATGCCGAGTGTTCTATATCACGCGTGATTCCAGCGGACGGCTGCTGCGGGTCGAACCGTCGCCCTTCGACGACATGACCGGCGAACTGCCGGACGACGACAGCGAAGTGCGCGCCTGGCTCGCCGCTCAGGACAGCCTTGCACATCTGCGCCAGAGCGATCTGGAGATGGTGCGGGTACTGGAGGATCTGATTCATGCCCTGATCGACAAGGGCCTGCTGCGGATCACCGACCTTCCGGGTTCCGCTCAGGCCAAGCTGGCAGGGCGGAGCCGGGCGCGCAATGCGCTCGGCTCGACTCGCTTACTGATCGACGATGACGACACCGGCGTGATCTGATCGGCTGGTGCTGCCCTGCAACGGTGCCGGATTGCCCAGCAACCGGCCCTGTCCACCCTCGAAACCCAGCGCACGCAGCGTCATCCACTCCCCCTCCGTCTCCACCTGCTCGGCAATGAGCGGCAGGTCGATGCTGTGCGCGGCGCGCTGCATGGCCTGGATGAACAAGTGCTTGTCGTCTTCGGTATCGACACCGCGCAGGTAGCTGCCGTCGACTTTCAGATAACCTAATCCCAGCCGCGCCAGATTGCCGATCATGCTGAATCGGCCGCCGAAGTGCTGAATGCCTAATCCAAAGCCGAGCTGACGCAGGCGCCGTGCCAGCTGCTCGAGGCTCGCCTGATCCGGTAGCTGGGCTTCGTCCAGTTCGAGCGTTAGGAGGCCCGCGACATCGCCGTGGCGCGCGAGCAACTCGAACACGTCCTCACGCGAAGCCGGGTCCGCTAGCGTGCTTCCGCAGAGGCTGATCGCGAGTGGCGAGTGGTGAACTTCAAGGGCCTCCAACGTCTGACGCAGCATGGCCAGATCGAGGCGTGCCGTCCAACCGAAGCGCTCCAGCCAGGGCAGGAAGCGTGCCGCCGGAACCACATCGCCCTGCTGGTCCACCAGCCGGGCCAAGACCTTGCTGTGGATGAGCCGTTGCGGTTCAACTGCGCTCATCACAGGCTGGAAATACAACTGGAGCAATCCGTTCTCTAGGGCAGCATCCAGTAGCTGGTACCAGTCCTGGTGCTGTTCGGCGACGGGCACCTCAGCGCCAGGTTCATAGCAGGCCCAGGCCTGGCGCGACTGGCTGGCGGCCTGCGCCAGTGCCTGGTCAAGAGCGGCGTAGAGCGCCGGAACACTGTGCTCTTGCGAGAATGCCGTCAGGCCGATGTGGGCCACAGGCAATACATCGGCTAGCCCGGTTTGCTGCAACGATGCCAACGCATGTTCGATTTGCTCGGCCAAGCGGCCTGCTTCGAGCCGATCAAGCCCTACCGCCAACAAGGCGAACTCGCCACCGCGTGTCCGCCCGATCAGGAAGCGATCGGCGGTGACCTGGCGCAACTGCTCGGCGACCACACGCAGCAGCTCATCCGTGCGCGCGCCGCCGAGCCGCTGATTGAGCCCGGTGAGGTCATTGATTCTGAGCAGGAACATATAGCCGCTGCCGGCCAGATCCTCTCCACTCAAGCGAGCCTGCAGCTGCATGTCGAAATGCCGGCGGTTGCTCAGCCCGGTCAGGCCGTCATGATAGGCCTCGTCACGTAGGCGCTCGCTGCGGCGCGCCTCTTCATCGAACAGTGCCTTGAGCTTTTCCACCATGAGGTTCATGGCCAGCACCACGCGGCGCAGTTCCGGGGTTTCCGGTAACTGCGGCACGCTGAGGAACTCACGCCTTGTAATGGCCTGGGACTGCTCGACCATATCGTCGAGCGGGCGCAGCTGGCGTCGCAATAGCGCCGCGCCTAGCAATGCACTGACCACACCGCAGAGCACCAGCCAGCCGAACATACCGAGGGTGCTCTGCCACAGGCGCGATACGGCGAACATCGGGTGGCTGACCACCTCCACGCGTGCGGCCTGCTGCCAGCCGCGACTGACGATCGCCTCACCGCCCTCTGGCTGCAGATCAATCAGGCTGACGAACCATTGCGGCGCACTGCCGGCGTCCGGCTCGGCCTGCCGCTCGATCATGGGCTGTTCGGTTTCCAGCTCAATCACACGGATGGACTGGTAATAGCCACTATCGAACAGCGAGCTGACCACCAGCTCGACCATGGCCGGGTCATCGATATTGGCCGTCAGCGACAAACCCAGCGCCGTGGCCGCATCCTGCGCATGCGAGCGCAGCTGGTTGGCGTACTGGTCGCGTGAGCTCTCCAAACTGACCACGAAACTGCCGGTGAACGCGGCAAGCAAAAACAGGCAGATCGCTAGCAACAGCTGTTTGAACAGAGACATGTGAAACTCCTACGATCCGGACCCGGCCGGAAAACCTTCCGCTTGCATCTTTTTCAGCAAATCCTGCCAGCGCGACAGCCTCTTGCTGTCACTAACCTGCTTGTCGCCACTTCGCCCTGGCAGCCACAGCCCTTCGCCGTTGAATGCGTAAACGGGAACCAGATCGTTGCGCTGCGTCGCCGGCAGAATGCCGCCGACCAGATTGTCCAGAACCAGGGGTACAGCGCCCGGCTGCTCGTAATAGGTCAGGACCATATGCGCCTGATTGAGCCGGACGGCCTTGACGTAGGTGATGCGCAGCTTGTCCGCCGAAATGCCGAGACGGCGCAGGGTCACGTACTTGGCAATCGCAAAGTCTTCACAGTCGCCACCACCAATGCGCAAGGCTTCGACCGGGGTGGCCCAATAGTCGGTTTGCCGCCAGAGCCTGACGTCATCTTCGAAGCGAAGCTGGTGATTAAAGAAGTTGTTCACCGCACGCAACTTGTCGTGCTCGGCCGCCAATCCCTGTTCGCCCAACAGCTGCTGCCACGCCAGCAGGCGCTCGCGCCCTTCGCCTAACGAGCCATAGCGTTTTTCAGCAAGGCTCAGAATGCGCGGGAAATCCCAGTCGTCCGCCACTGCCCAGACAAGCTGGGCAAGGCCCAGCGCAACGAGCAACGCAATGACGGAGCGGATAGAGGCAAGCCGCGTCTGGCCACACATGACTACAACTCTTGAACGGCGGACGGGGTGGATAGCCACAACTGATGGCGCAGTGCCACTTGAGAATCTGATGGTGGCGGGCCGGCAGCTAAAACACAAGCACCGCGCCTACGAACGCGACGGCTGGCGACCGTGCCAAACGCCCGAAGCCTGGCATCGGCAGTTATACTGGCGCGTTTTTCAGGCCGGTCGGCCGTCATTTCCGCCCGCAGGACATCCTATGGACAGCATCAACTCCCGCATTGCCGCCGAACTGGGCGTGCGCCCGCAACAAGTTGCCGCCACCGTGGCGCTGCTCGATGAAGGCTCCACCGTCCCTTTCATCGCCCGATACCGCAAGGAAGTCACTGGCAGCCTCGACGACACTCAGCTGCGCATGCTCGAGGAACGTCTGCGCTACATGCGCGAGCTGGATGACCGTCGCGCGTCGATCCTTGCCAGCATCGAGGAACAAGGCAAGCTCACGCCCGAGCTGAAGCGCGAGATCGACCTTGCCGACACCAAGACCCGTCTCGAAGACCTTTACCTGCCCTACAAGCAGAAGCGCCGTACCAAGGGCCAGATCGCCCTGGAAGCCGGCCTCGGCGAATTGGCCGACGCGATCTTTGCCGATCCCGAGCTCAATCCTGAAAGCGAGGCCGCCCGCTTCGTCGATGCCGAGAAAGGCTTCGCTGACGTCAAGGCGGTACTCGAAGGCGCCAAGTACATCCTCATGGAGCGCTTCGCCGAAGACGCCAACCTGCTGGCTAAGTTGCGCGACTTCCTCAGCCACAACGCCACCCTGAGTGCGCGCCTGGTGCCGGGCAAGGAGAACGAAGGGGCGAAATTCAGTGATTATTTTGAGCATGACGAGCCGCTCAAAAGCGCACCTTCGCACCGCGCACTGGCAATCTTCCGCGGGCGCAACGAAGGCGTGCTCAGCGTCAGCCTGAAGGTGGGAGACGAAGTGCCCGGCACCATGCACCCGGGAGAAGTAATGATCGGCGAGCGCTTCGGTATCTCCAACCGCGGCCGCGCAGCTGACAAGTGGCTCGGCGAAGTGGTGCGCTGGACCTGGAAAGTGAAGCTCTACACGCATCTGGAAACCGACCTGCTCGGCGAACTGCGCGAAAAGGCCGAAGACGATGCCATCGGGGTCTTCGCTCGCAACATGCATGACCTGCTGCTGGCCGCGCCGGCCGGCCCGCGCGCTACCCTGGGCCTCGACCCGGGCCTGCGTACCGGCTGCAAAGTCGCGGTGGTCGATGCCACCGGCAAGCTGCTCGATACCGCCACCGTTTATCCGCACGCGCCGCGTAATGACTGGGACGGCACTCTCGCCGTGCTGGCCAAGCTCTGCGCCAAGCACGGCGTTGACCTCATAGCCATCGGCAACGGCACCGCCAGCCGTGAAAGCGACCGGCTCGCTGCCGACCTGATCAAGCAGGTGCCGGGCCTCAAGCTAACCAAGGTGATGGTCTCCGAGGCCGGCGCTTCGGTGTACTCGGCCTCTGAACTGGCGTCCAAGGAATTTCCTGACCTGGACGTCTCGATCCGCGGCGCCGTGTCGATTGCGCGTCGTCTGCAGGACCCACTGGCCGAGCTGGTGAAGATCGAGCCCAAGGCCATCGGTGTCGGTCAGTACCAGCACGACGTGTCCCAGCTCAAGCTGGCGCGGTCGCTGGATGCTGTTGTGGAGGACTGCGTGAACGCCGTTGGCGTCGACGTCAATACCGCCTCGGTTGCCCTGCTGGCGCGCATTTCCGGCTTGAACACCACACTGGCTCAGAACATCGTTACCTACCGCGACGCCAATGGCGCGTTCAAGACACGCAACGAGCTGAAGAAGGTGCCGCGCCTGGGCGACAAGACCTTCGAGCAGGCCGCCGGATTCCTTCGTGTGATGAATGGCAGCAACCCGCTAGATGCATCGGCCGTGCACCCGGAGACCTATCCGCTGGTCAAGCGCATCGCCACCGACACCGGCCGCGACATCCGCTCGCTGATCGGCGACTCGGCCTTCCTCAAGCGTCTCGATCCCAAGCAGTTCACTGATGAAAGCTTCGGTCTGGTCACCGTCAGCGACATTCTTCAGGAACTGGAAAAGCCCGGCCGCGATCCACGGCCCGAGTTCAAGACCGCCGAGTTCCAGGATGGTGTGGAAAAGCTGAGCGATCTGACGCCGGGCATGGTGCTGGAGGGTGTGGTTACCAACGTGACCAACTTCGGTGCCTTCGTTGACATCGGCGTGCACCAGGATGGCCTGGTACACATCTCGGCGCTGTCGGAGAAGTTCGTCAAAGATCCTTACGAGGTGGTCAAGGCCGGCGAGGTCGTCAAGGTGAAGGTCATGGAAGTGGACATTCCGCGCAAGCGCGTCGGCCTGTCCATGCGCATGAGTGACACCCCCGGTGAGAAAGCGGAGAGCATGCGCGGCGCCGGCAACAACCGCAGCGGCCAGCAGAACCGCGCCGAGCGCGTGCCAGCCAAGCCGGAGACCAAGCCGGCGCCGGCCAACAATGCCATGGCGGCGCTGTTCGCCAATGCCAAGAACCTGAGGAAATAAAGTGCGCGAAGCCGAGGCAGTGGGCAGCAGCAGCGCCTTCGGGCGCCTGTTGGGCCTGGAGATCATCAAGGCCGACAATGGCGAGGCACTGCTGCGTCTGGCAATGCACGACGGCTTGCGCAACCTGCACGGCAAGCTGCACGGCGGCGCGCTGTTCTCGCTGATCGACACCGCCATGGGCCAGGCCAGCCACAGCCTCAACGGCGGCGAACCTAACAGCGTCACCCTGGAATGCAAGGTCAATTACATCCGCCCGGTGAGCGAAGGTGAACTGACCTGCCGCGCCTGGGTGGTGCACGGCGGGCGGCGCACTCAGGTACTCGAAGCCGAAGTCCATCAGGGTGAAAAGCTGGTGGCCAAGGCGCAGGCGACCTTCTCGGTTACCTGAGTCATCGGACCCGCCGCCCACGGTTCGCTGGAAACGCCCTGGAGCGGTGCATGGTCCAACGCTGAAGGCCTCTTGTAGAGCGTGCAATCCACCCCCATATTGTGCCGACTGACGCGTGAAGGAATTCCCAATTGAGCGATCTTCTCTCCCACCGCCTGGCGCTGCTGGCCGAGCACCACAACCTGTCGCTGCTCTCGCAATGCCTGCATGGGATAGAGCGTGAATGCCTGCGTGTCGACACCGATGGTCAGCTGGCACTGACGCCGCATCCGCGAGCACTGGGCTCGGCGTTGACCCATCCGAAGATCACCACGGACTATTCAGAAGCGCTGCTGGAGTTCATCACCGGCACCGAAACCGATCCGCAAAAGACGCTGACCGAGCTGGACGCGATCCATCGCTACACCTACAGCAAGCTCGGCGACGAGCTGCTCTGGAGTCCCTCGATGCCCGGTCACCTGCCGGACGAGCCGCAGATTCCCATCGCCGAGTACGGCAGTTCGAACATCGGGCGACTGAAATACGTCTATCGCCAAGGCCTGGCGCTGCGTTACGGCAAGACTATGCAGTGCATCGCCGGTATCCATTACAACTTCTCCCTGCCCGAGGCGCTGTGGGCTGCTTTGCAGGCAGATGAGGGCGATGACCGCTCGCAGCAGGACTACCAATCCTGGCGCTATATCGCACTGATCCGTAACTTCCGCCGCTACAGCTGGCTGCTGATGTACCTGTTCGGTGCCTCGCCCGCACTGGACGTCAGCTTCATGCGTGGCCGCCCGCACCAGCTCCAGCAGCTCGACGAAGACACGCTGTATCTGCCCTACGCCACCAGCCTGCGCATGAGCGATCTGGGTTATCAGAGCAATGCCCAGGCCGGCTTGACGCCCTGCTATGACGATCTGCCGAGTTACACCAGCAGCCTGCACAAGGCGGTGTCCACGCCTTACCCCGACTACGCGGCGCTGGGCACCAAGGACGCAGAGAGCAACTGGCAACAACTCAACACCAACGTCTTGCAGATCGAGAACGAGTACTACTCGAACATCCGCCCCAAGCGCGTCACCGACACTGGCGAGCGCCCACTGCATGCCTTACGCGCGCGCGGCATCCAGTACATCGAGGTGCGCTGCCTAGACATCAATCCTTTCCTGCCGCTGGGCATCGACGTCACCGAAGCGCGTTTCCTCGATGCCTTCCTGCTGTTCTGCACGTTGCAGCAGAGCCCTTGCCTGGTAGAAGGCGAATGCCGGGCCAGCAGCGACAACTTCCTCAGCGTGGTCAAGGAAGGCCGCAAACCCGGGCTTGAACTGCGTCGCTGTGGTGAAGGCGTCAGCCTGCAGACATGGGCGAACGAGCTGATTGCGCAGATCGGCCAGGTCGCCGAACTGCTGGACCGCAGTCACGGTGGTGATGAGCATGCTCGCGCCGTCGCCGCGCAACAGGCCAAGGTTGCAGACAGCAGCCTGACACCGTCGGCCCGCGTGCTCGACGAGCTGCAGCGCAACGGCGAGAGCTTCAGCCAGTTCGCGCTGCGGCAGGCCCGTCAACACGCCGACGATTTCCGTAGTCGAGCGCTGTCAGATGCCGACATGGCCTGGTTCGACGAAGCCGCACGCAGCTCGCTGGCACAGCAGGCGCAGGTTGAAGCCGCGGACACTCAGGACTTCGACAGCTTCGTCGAGGACTATCAGCGCAGCCTGACCAACCTCAGCGCACCATAAGCACCACTGATCAAGCAGCATGACCGCTCTAGCCCGCAGGCTACGGCGGTCCGCGGGAGACGCTGCTGGAAGATATGAACTTTTCCCCTCTTCTCAGGGTTCCAATGTGTGTCTTCGTCGCGCCGATGCAGCGCGCCGAAGCCTCAAGAACAAGAAGAAGAAGAAGAGAGGTACATTCATGTCGCTATTTGACCTGTTGGTGTCCGCTCGCAAGGGCAGCCTGACCACCGCAATCACCATTGCCTTGCTAATCGGCCTGATTCTGCAGATCGACGGGCTTATCCCGGACCCCGCGATTCACTTTTCCGCAGATGCGGTCGAGGCTCGCTCAGCGAGCCCCTACGCGACGCCGGACTAAATCGAGGCGGCCCACGACCGCCTCGTCGGTCACAGCGCCTTTTCGAAGATCTTCGAATTGCGCTGGAAGTTATAAAGCGAGGCCCGTGCGGCCGGAAGACGCTCGACGCCGCTAGGCTCGAAACCGCGTTCGCGGAACCAGTGCGCCGTGCGTGTGGTGAGCACGAACAGGGTTTTCAGGCCCAACTTGCGCGCCCGCGCCTCGATACGCTCGAGCAACTCGTCACCGCGTCCGCCATGGCGATATTCCGGATTGACCGCCAGGCAGGCCAGCTCGCCCGAGTTGGAATCGGCGATTGGGTAGAGCGCCGCGCAGGCGATAATCAGCCCATCGCGCTCGACGATGCTGAACTGCTCCACCTCGCGCTCGAGCACCTCGCGCGAGCGCCGCACCAGAATGCCCTGCTCTTCCAACGGGGTGATCAGATCAATCAACCCGCCGACGTCCTCGATGGTCGCCTCGCGCAGCTGCTCGAACTGCTCCTGGGTCACCAGCGTGCCATCGCCGCCGTCGCGGGTGAACAGCTCATTGAGCAACGAACCGTCCTCGGCATAGCTGATCACGTGGCTGCGGCGCACACCGCCCTTGCAGGCTTGCGCGGCGGCATCCAGCAGCTCGGCCTGATAGGTGCCGACGAGGCGTTCGACATAGGCCGGAATTTGCGGCGGGCGCAGCTCGCGCACCAGCTTGCCACTTTCATCGCGCAGGCCGCGCTCGGACCCGTACAGCACCAGCTTGTCGGCTTCCAGATCGATGGCGGCGCGGGTAGCAATGTCTTCGCAGGCGATGTTGAAGATTTCACCGGTGGGTGAATAGCCCAGCGGCGAGAGCAGCACGATGGTGCGCTCATCCAGCAGCCGGCCGATGCCTTTGCGATCAACGCGACGCACTTCGCCGGTGTGCTGGTAATCCACGCCATCGTGAACACCGATGGGTCGCGCGGTGATGAAGTTACCGCTGGCCACGCGCAGCCGCGCGCCCTGCATGGGCGAAGCTGCCATATCCATGGAAAGACGCGCTTCAAGCGCAATGCGCATATGCCCGACGGCATCAATTACGCACTCCAGCGTTGCCGTGTCGGTGATGCGCAGGTCGCGGTGAAAGCGCGGCTCGATACCGCGAGCGGCCAACCGCGCTTCGATCTGCGGACGTGAGCCGAACGCCAACACCAGACGTACGCCAAGGCTGTGCAACAGCACCAGGTCATGAACAATGTTGGCGAAGTTGGGATGCTCCAGGCCATCGCCGGGCAGCATGACCACGAAGGTGCGGTCACGGTGCGAGTTGATATAGGGCGATGAGTCGCGAAGCCAGGTGACGTAGTTGTGCATTGCAGAAAGCCTTCAGTAACAGCTTGTTCAGTCCGGGAGTCGGGTCGGGTACGGTAGGCAGGGAGCAGGGACATGCGACGATGAGGTCGTCAGCCCTGCTCCTATCCTCGGCTCGCCGGTTGCAGGCAATAGTGCTCGATCATCCCGCGCAACAACCTCACGGTGGGTTCGATCCTGTCGAGATCCAGGTACTCGTCCGGCTGATGGGCGCAGGCGATATCGCCCGGGCCTAGCACCAGCGTTTCGCAGCCAAGCTGCTGAAGATAAGGCGCTTCGGTGGCGAAGGCCACTGCCTCGGCGGCATGTCCGGTGAGCCGCTCGGCCAGTTTAACCAGCTCGCCATCAGCGCCCTGATCGAAGGCCGGTACGCTGGGGAACAGTGGCGCTAGGTCGATCTTCACCTGATGTCTGTCAGCGACCGGACGCAGGCGCCCGGCAATTGCATCGCGTAACTGATCAGGCTCCATCCCCGGCAACGGCCGCAGATCGTACTCCAGCGAGCACTGGCCGCAGATGCGATTGGGGTTGTCACCGCCGTGGATGCAACCGAGGTTGAGTGTTGGCTGCGGTACGTCGAACAGCGGATTGTTGTACTGATCCTGCCATTCGCGGCGCAGCGTCATCAGCTCGCTCATGACGTCATGCATGGCTTCCAGGGCGCTATGACCATAAGCGGGATTGGACGAATGCCCGCTCTGCCCTTGGATTTCGATGCCTTCCATCATGATGCCCTTGTGCAGGCGTACCGGCCGCAGCCCGGTCGGCTCGCCAATCACCGCGGCGCGCCCCAGCGGCCGTCCGGCATCGGCCAGCGCGCGGGCGCCGGACATTGAGCTTTCTTCATCGCAGGTGGCCAGGATCAGCAGCGGCTGGCGGAACGGCTGATCGAGCAGTGGCAGTACCGCCTCGATGATCAGCGCGAAGAAGCCTTTCATGTCGCAAACGCCAAGGCCATACCAGCGGTCATCGGCTTCGCGCAGTTGGAGTGGTTCGGCAGTCCACAATTCGGCATCGAAGGGCACGGTATCGCTGTGCCCGGCCAACACCAGCCCGCCAGGCCCGCTGCCGAAGCTGGCGAGCAGGTTGAACTTGCCAGGGGTTACTTCCTGCACCTCACAGCTGAAACCAAGGTCGCCCAGCCAGCCCGCAAGCAGGTCAATGACCGGGCGGTTGGTCTGGTCCCAATGGGCTTGAGTACAGCTCACCGACGGCGCGGCAATCAGCGCGGCAAACTGGTCTTTGAGCGAGGGGATGGGCACCGACGACCTCCTTGGAGACAAAGACGAAGGCGCCCAGTGAAACATGAAACGCGTTGCCGCCGCGCCCCCGAGGGGAAAAAGCAGCGGCAACGCGTCCGATCAGACGAAGATCGCCTTGAGGATGGTGAAGAACACGATCGACAGGAAGGCCCCGGCCGGCAACGTGATCAACCAGGACATGAAGATCGACCCGACCACACCGAGGTTCAGCGCTCCAATACCCCGTGCGATACCGATGCCCAGGACCGCGCCGACCAGCGTATGCGTTGTGGATACCGGCAGGCCGATGGCGGAGGCACCGACAACGGTGGTTGCGGTCGCAAGTTCGGCAGCGAAACCGCGGCTTGGCGTCAGCTCAGTGATTTCCTTGCCGATCGTGGCGATCACTTTGTAGCCGTAGGTGGCCAGACCGATGACGATACCGACGGCGCCCAGCAGCAGCACCCAGCCCGGCACCGCAGACTTGGCAGCGATTTCCGCAGCACCGCCCGACTGGATGACGCCGACCACGGCCGCCAGCGGGCCTACCGCATTGGCCACGTCGTTGGCGCCATGGGCGAAAGCCATGGAGCACGCGGTAAAAATCATCAGAACGGCGAAGACCTTTTCCACGCTGGCGTAGTGAAAGGTCCGATCAGCCTCGACATCAAGCTTAATCCGCGACAGCAGCGCAATCCCCACCAGCATCACCAGCACGCCGATAGCGAACGCCAGAAGGATGCCCTGGCCGCCGCTCAGCGTCAGGCCGACATGCTTGAGGCCCTTGGTAACGGTCATCAACGCCACCATGAAACCGGTCAGGAACATGTACAGCGGCACGAAGCGCTTGGCGTTGAGAAACGGATCATCGGTATTGATGATCAGTTTCTGTACGCTCATGAACAGGCCAAAGGCGACGATGCCGGACAGCAACGGTGTCACCACCCAGCTCGCCACGATGGGGCCGATAGCGTCCCAATGCACGGCATCAGTGGACACACCCACCGCGGCAAAGCCGATCACCGCGCCGATAATCGAATGCGTGGTGGAAACGGGCCAGCCTTTCATGGTGGCGATAAGGAGCCAGGTGCCGGCCGCCAATAGCGCCGACATCATGCCCAGCACCATCAGATCCGGCGATATGACTTCCGCATCGACGATGCCGTTTTTGATCGTCTCGGTGACCTCGCCACCGGCGAGGTAGGCACCGCAGAACTCGAAGATCATCGCGACGATGATGGCCTGCTTGATAGTCAGCGCCCTGGAACCCACCGATGTGCCCATGGCGTTGGCGACATCATTGGCGCCCACGCCCCAGGCCATGAAGAAACCGAAAGCGCAGGCGAGCACCAGCAGTACGAAGCCGTATTCCGCGATAAAGGACATAAGGAATTACCTGTTGAACCAGAAAAGACGCTGGCGCCTCAGCGCGCCAGCAATTGTTCCAGACGGTTACCGACTCGCTCGGCACGGTCAGCTACGTCACCGATCCATTCGATGATCTTGTAGAGGAACATTACGTCGACTGGAGGCAATTCCTTTTCCAGCTTGAACAGCGCACGGCGCACCGTGATTTGCATACGGTCGGTTTCACGCTCGATTTCCTCGAGTTCCTCGACCATTTTTTCTACCAGCGTGGCTTCACGGCCGGCAAAGCCGGTTTCCAGCAACGAATCCAGTTCCTTGAGCGCTTTCAGCGCCTGGCAGCTGGCGTCCACACTGCGCTGCACGAAGGCCATCATTTCCGGCTGCAGGGCCGGCGGAATGGTCATGCAACGGCCTAGCATCAGCCCGGCGATGTCCTTGGCACGGTTGGCAATTTTGTCCTGTACACTCAGCAGCTCCAGCAGATCCGAACGCGGAACCGGCAGAAACAGGCTCTTGGGCAGATGTTGACGGACGCTCTTCTTGAGCTTGTCGGCCTCGTTTTCCAGTCGGGCCATCTCTTTCTGGATCTGTTCGACCCGCTCCCAGTCTTCGGCCGTGATCGCCTGAAACAGCGGCACCAGATTGGCGGCACATTCGTGGGACTTGGCCATGTGCTGTTGCATCGGCCCGATAGGCGAGCGTCCGAACAGGCTGACGAAAGGATTGATTGGCATAGGGAACACCCCGGCTTCAGAAGGCGGCAAGTATACGGATGACCTCAAAGGGCCGCTACCAAGTGACGTAGGTCACACTCAAACATAGGCATCATCTCGGCACCATGCAGAAAGAAACCGAAATCAAACTGCGCGTCAGTCGCGAAACCCTGGCAGCCCTGCGCGAGCATCCACTGCTGAAGAAACGCAACAAGAGCGGCTGGCAGCGGCACGAATTGCTCAACCAGTACTTCGACACGCCCGCGCGCGATCTGGCTCAGGCAAAGGTCGCGCTGCGCCTGCGTCGCGACGGCGAGCAGTTCATCCAGACGCTGAAAAGCCGCGGCCAGAGCGTGGCTGGGCTGTCCGAGCGCAACGAGTGGGACTGGTATCTGGACAAGGCCAAGCTGGACGTAAAAAAGCTCGCGGATGATTGCTGGCCGGCCAGCCTGGCCGAGCTGGACAAGAAGACCCTGAAGCCGATCTTCACCACCGATTTCGTCCGCGAAAAGGCCGAGATCGCTTGGGGCCGTGGCAAGGCCAAAGTGGTCATCGAAGCGGCCCTCGACCTGGGCAAGGTGGTCGTAGGCAAGCAGAGCGAAGAGATCTGCGAGCTGGAACTTGAGCTGCGCCAAGGCGAGCCCGAAGCGCTGCTGGAGCTGGCCGCAGAACTGGCCGCCGACCTTGCGCTGATGCCGTGTGACATCAGCAAAGCCGAGCGCGGCTATCGTCTGTATGACGCCGACAGCTACTCGCTGAACGTGCCAGCACCGCAGCTAGAGGCGAGCATGCCGCTGGACGACGCCTTTGCCGCGCTGGCCTGGCAGCTGCTGGGCAATAGCCAGCGGTTGGCCGAACAGTACCGCTTCAACGGCCACTGGAAACTGCTCGGCGACTGGCTGCAGCAACTGGTCGAGCTGCGCGCCCTGCTGGGCAGTCTCGGCCAGGCAGCCCCGCGTGCGACCAGCCGCGAACTGCGTGAACAACTCGACGCGCTGATCCAGGAATGGCGCCCGAGGGTCGAAGCCGGACAGGACGACGAAAGCGCACGCAAAAGCGCACCCGACGCCTTTGCCGCCGAGCTGGCGCAGCCGCGCTGGGGATTGTTCTCGCTGAAAGCCTCGCTCTGGCTGCTGCAGCGCGGCTGGACCGCCGGGCGCAACAATCGTGGCAACCGCCAGGGCGCCGCCGAGCTGGGCAACTGGCTGCCACGCCTGCTCGGGGAAGAAGCCCAGGCACTGCAGTTGCTGCGCTATCAGCAACAGCCTGAAGACCTCGCGGAACAGCGCCCGCGCATCGAGCGGCTGCTGGTCTGGCTGCACCTGGCTCGGGCCACGCTGGAGCTGCCGGAAGCCGACCGTCTCTATGGCGAACTGGCCAAACTCTATGAGCTGGCCGGACAGCCGTTAAACGACGAGCTGCTCGATGCACGGATAGATCAGGCGCGCACGGTCTGGACGCTCAAGCCCTGGAAGCTGCTGACAAAAAAATAGGCTCGAGGCTCGAGGCTCGAGGCTCGTACTAAGCGTAGGGTGGGCCGGGCGGCGCTCCGCTTTAGCCCACCGCTATCGCAAAGCCCCTTACTAGTAGCGCCTGACCTGTGCCCGTCCCCGAGTCTTGTGGGCTGAAGCCCACGCTACCGAAGCTGGCGATCAAGCGGCTGTAACGGCGGGCGTGCCGCCACCCTTCGACAGTTACGGACGGTCCCGCAAAGTTGAACCGCTCAGGCAGACAGCGCGCTGATTTATCGGCAAGCTTGGCCCTCGTCTCCACCATGACCGAAGGGCCCCATGTCCGTGTTGAATTCGCCCACCCAGGACCGTTTCCTCGACCTCAATGATCTGCTGCGAGATCTGGTCGCCCAAGGACGGTTACTGCAGGAAACTGCTGAGCAATGCATGACCCTGCGGCGCAGTTCGGCGAACAGCCAGCAGCACCCTCTGGAGTTCCTCGGCGCGCAGCAGTTGGACGACCTGGCGCGTCCCGGCAAGAAACTCGATCTGGAAAGCCTTACCGTCTGGCTCGCCGAACAGGCCGGGCAGCCGTACCTGCGCATCGACCCGTTAAAGATCAACGTCGCGGCGGTCACCCCACTGATGTCCTATGCCTTCGCCCAGCGGCACAAGATCCTCGCGGTGGCGGTCGACAGCTCGGCGGTGACCATCGCCAGCAGCCAACCCTTCGTAAAGAGTTGGGAAGCCAACCTCACCCATGTGCTCCAGAGGCCCATCAAGCGTGTGGTGGCCAACCCCGTCGACCTGCAGCGCTTCACCGTCGAGTTCTATCGGCTGGCCAAGTCAGTCAGCGGCGCCACCGCGACCGACCAGAAGATCAGCGGCACCGGCAACTTCGAGCAGCTGCTCAACCTCGGCGCCAGCGATCAGGAGCCGGATGCCAACGACGCGCACGTGGTGAACATTGTCGACTGGCTGTTCCAGTACGCCTTCGACCAGCGTGCCAGCGACATCCACATCGAACCGCGGCGCGAACAGGGCACAGTGCGCTTTCGCATCGACGGCGTCCTGCACAACGTCTATCAGTTCCCGCCGCAGGTAGCGATGGCAGTGGTCAGCCGTCTCAAGTCGCTAGGGCGAATGAATGTCGCCGAGAAGCGCAAACCGCAGGACGGGCGAGTCAAGACCAAGACGCCGGATGGCGGTGAAGTCGAGTTGCGCCTCTCCACCCTACCGACGGCGTTTGGCGAAAAGATGGTGATGCGGATCTTCGATCCGGAAGTGCTGCTCAAGGGCTTTGATCAGCTGGGCTTTTCCGCCGAAGATCTGCGCCGCTGGCAGAGCATGACCGGCCAACCCAACGGCATCATCCTCGTCACCGGCCCTACCGGCTCGGGCAAGACCACCACGCTCTACACCACCCTCAAGCAGCTGGCGACGCCCGAGGTCAACGTCTGCACCATTGAAGACCCAATCGAGATGATCGAGGGCGCCTTCAACCAGATGCAGGTGCAGCACAACATCGACCTGACCTTCGCCAGCGGCGTGCGCGCGCTAATGCGTCAGGACCCGGATATCATCATGGTCGGCGAGATTCGCGACCTGGAAACGGCGGAAATGGCGATCCAGGCGGCACTCACCGGCCACTTGGTGCTCTCGACGCTGCATACCAACGACGCGCCAAGCGCCATCACACGCTTGTTGGAGCTTGGCGTTCCGCATTACCTGCTCCGCGCAACACTGCTCGGGGTGATGGCCCAGCGTCTCGTGCGCACACTTTGTCCACACTGCAAGACGCCCATAAAGCTCGACGCCGATGACTGGCAGGCCCTGACCAAACCCTGGAATGCCCCACTGCCGGGTAACGCCCATCAGGCGGTGGGCTGCATCGAATGCCGCGACACCGGCTATCGCGGCCGCGCCGGGGTCTACGAGATCATGCTGCTCAACGATGCGATCAAACCACTGATCACCGCCGACACCGATCTCATCGCCCTGCGCCGTCAGGCGTTCAAAGACGGCATGCACAGCCTGCGCCTATCTGGCGCGCAGAAGATTGCTGCAGGGCTCTCGACCTTGGAAGAAGTGCTCAGGGTTACGCCGCAAAGCGAACAGAAATAGCTGAAAGGAAACCGGCGAGGTGAATGTCGCTTCTCACATCCACCTCACTCTCTAAAAGTAGAGCGGCTTTTTTAATTGTCAGTTCTTGATGCAATCAAGGTGGCCGCCTGGCCCGATTCACAGTTCAGGTAAGCCGATGACTGCAGCCACTGCTGATCCGGGTACCAGGAGAACATGAATTGGCCGCCTTTGAGGCTGTCGACCACCATGCGCGCCACTTCCGGGCGAACCGCTGGGCAGCCCTGGCTACGACCGATACGCCCCTGCGTCGCAATCCAGGCCGGATTCACGTAATCGGCCGGATGGATGACGATCGCCCGCTCGCGCGCCAGGTCGTTCACACCGGGCTCTAGCCCGTCCATGCGCAGCGAGTAGCCGTGCTTGCCGCTGTAGCTTTCTGCCGTGCGGAACAGACCGATGCTCGACTGGTGGCTACCTTCGACATTGGAGAAACGCGTAGCCAGATTTTCACCCGACCCGTTGCCATGCGCGACGAAATCCTTGAGCAAGAGCCGCCCGCGCTGCAGGTCGAAAATCCACAGCCGGCGCTCTGAAGAAGGCAGCGAAAAATCGATGACGGCCAACCGTTTAGCCGGCGTCGCGCCATGGTTCACGGCGCACTGCATGGCCGCGACAGCATGAGTCAACACAACCGGATCGAGGGTCGGAGCCACGCGGGCAAGATCGTCCACCAGCGGCTGATAAGCAGGTGAGGCGGCCAGCAGCGGCATAGACATGAGCAAGCCGACGGCCAAACAGAGGCGGCGAAGCGAAACCATCATTTGTAAAGTAACCTCCTCGGGCGCCAATGCCGATCTTCCCTGCCGACCGACGCCCCACTGCTCGCTACCAGGCCCAAACACGAATTGAAGTAGCGAAATTAAATCAGACGGGACCTGCAGTGCTCCCACGTCGTCTGATACAACAAGTTCTAGTAGCCTGAACGGGCCTTGTTTTCCAGACACCGTGGCTTGTTCAGCGGCGGAGTCTAGCAGTCAGCGGGACCACCAGGAGTGAAGCGTTGTACAAAAAACATACATCAGGTCTGCTTTTCACATTGCTTTTGGCGCCATGGCTGGCGGTGGCGGAACCGGTACCTGAGCCCGCCGGCTCAATTCAGGGTGTCCTGCAGAACCTTCCAAGTGCGTGCGGCCAGCCCCTGGCAGATGTCGATACAACCGCTCTGGAACGGCTTTCTGAGTTCTATCGACGCAAGCAATTCGATATGTTGTGGACCTCCTATACGCAGATTGACGCGCTGTTGGTGCAGATCGAAGCGCTGGTCGATGACGGGCTGGAACCTGCGGCTTACCATCCCGAAGCCATTCGTCGGGCGATGCTAACCGCCACACGTGATCCGCTGCACCGCGAGTGCAGCGATGTATTAGCCAGCCATGCCTACCTGTCGGCCCTAGGTCACCTGGCCCAAGGACGCCTGCCTCAGGACCGCATCGAGCCCGTCTGGCACAGGCCTGATGCAGCCGCGACGCCGAAGGCCGAGGCGCACCTGATGTCCATCGCCAGCGAAGGACTGGAGCACTTGGAGCACACATTCAATAAGGCGCGTCCGTCGCTGGAGCAGTACAACAACTTGCGCAAGGCCTATGCGCGGCTGCGCGATCAACCGGAGCCAGAATGGCAGCCGATTCCTACCGGCCAGACCTTGCGACCAGGCATGTCAGATCCACGTGTGCCACTGCTACGGCAGCGTTTAAGCGCAGACGGCTACCTGCTCGCAACGGCCGGTGCTCCGGGCGCCGACGATCGCTACAGCGACCAGCTGGTGGACGCGCTCAAGGCCTTTCAGCGCCGCCATGCCCTGCAGGACGACGGCATCCTCGGCGCCGACACACTGACCGAACTGAACGCCACGCCAGCCAACCGGCTGAATCAGCTGCGGGTAAACCTGGAACGGTTCCGCTGGCTATCCGCTGACATCGAGCCCCGCTCGCTGCTGGTCGATATCGCTGGCGGGCGAGTGATCTACTTCCGTGACAGCAGCCCGCAATGGGAAGCACGTATCCAGGTGGGCCGCGATACTCGGCAGACCCCGTCGATCAAATCGATCGTCACGCGAATCACGCTCAACCCGACCTGGACCGTACCGCCGACCATCCTGCGTGAGGACAAGCTGCCGCAGATCCGCGAAAACCCGAGCTACCTCGCGCAACACAACATGCAGGTGCTCGATTACGAAGGCCGTGTACTCGATCCGGCCACGATCGACTGGAGCAATCCGGGGCGGATTCTGCTGCGCCAGGCCGCCGGACCCGACAACCCGCTCGGCCGGGTGGTCATCCGTTTCGCCAACCCCTATTCCATCTACCTGCACGACACGCCGAGCCAGGGCCTGTTCGCACGTTCGCAGCGGGCGTTCAGCTCGGGCTGTGTCAGGGTAGAATCGGTGATGCAACTGGTTGATTTGTTGCTGAGCGAGGCCGAACGCGAGCGCGTTGCCCAATTGCTTGATACTGGGCTGACCTACGAATACCGCCCGACAGAACCTACACCGATACTCCTGGCCTACTGGACAGCCGAAGCCGACAGCAACGGGCTGCCGCGTTATCGTCCCGATGTCTACCGCCGTGACCAAAAGCTGCTGGCGGCATTGCAAGCGGCCGACCGAGGCCTCGTGCCGCCCGCGATCAACCCGCACTGACGCCGTCCAGCCACGACAACTTGGGAGCTACCGCTCAAGACCAGACCGGCGGCTCTGGCAGATTGCCCGTAGACCGAGGTCTACTTGGCATTAGGACCTGTACAGGTATCTTGCATAGCCACAACCGCCTGCATCTGCGCCGCCGCCTAGCCATTGCAAGCGCTCGGTCGCCGCAGCATGGACACCAAGATCGTTGCCGCCACGGATAGCCGAGCAAACGTTTTGAAGAAGAAAAACACAAGCAATACATGGAACGAAGCTGACCGACTGGCAGCCCTGGCCCGATACCGCATTCTCGACACCCCCGCCGAGGCGGCTTTCGATGATCTGGTGCTGCTTGCCGCCGAGCTGTGCACCACCCCCAGCGCCGCCATCGTGTTCGTCGACAAGGACCGCCAATGGGTAAAGGCCTCGGTCAACATCGAAGGTGGCAACCGCCCTCGAGACGAGGCGCTCTGCGCCCGCGCCATCGGCGGCAGCGAACCGCTGGTGATCGAGGACCTGACCAAAGAGCCGCTGGCCAACGGCATGACGGGCTTCTATGCCGCAGCGGTATTGCGCACTGCTGATGGTCTGCCGCTCGGCACACTATGTGTTCTGGACAGCCAGCCGCGGCAGCTGTCGGAGCGCCAGCGCGCCCATCTGGAGGCATTGGGCCGTCAAGTCATGGCCCTGCTGGAGCTGCGTCGCAGCCGTGAAGCCAACGAGCGCAACCGGCAGATCATCGACAGCGCAGTCGACTACGCAATTCTCACCACCGACGCCCAGGGCCTCATCACCAGCTGGAACCAGGGCGCCGAACGCATCCTCGGCTGGCAACCGCACGCCGCGATCGGCAGCCACGCCTCGCGATTCCACGTGGAAGAAGACGTGGCCAGCGGCGTGCTTGACAAGGAAATGGCAACCGCGGCGCGCGATGGTTCGGCGATGAACGAACGCTGGCATGTGCGAAAGGATGGCAGCCGCTTCTGGGCCAGCGGGGCGCAAATGCCGCTCAAGGATGATCACGGTCGGCACCTGGGTTTCGTCCATATCTTGCGCGACCTGACCGAACGCCTGCATGAACAGGCAGCCATTCGCCAAGCTGAAGAGCGCTACCGGGCCCTGGTCGACCTGAGCCCTCAGGTCATCTGGCAGTGCGATGCTGACGGGCAGTTAATCTTTTGCAACAGCTACTGGTGTGACTTTACCGGCCTGAGCGCCGAAGCCTCGGCTGGCATGGGCTGGCTTTCAGCGGTGGCGCCGGGTCACCGCGACGCCGTACTGAAGCAATGGCGAGGCGCTCTGAAATCCGGCCAGGCCGGCAGCTTCGAAGTCCCGCTGCTGGCAGCCGACGGCAGCCAACGCTGGTTCCAGGGCAGCGGCGCGCCCGTGTACGACTGCGACTGCCGGCTGCTGCACTGGGTATTGGTCGCGCAGAACATTCATGAGCGACGCCTGGCCGAGATCAAACGGCTGGAAAGCGAGGCATTCACCCGTAGCTTGCTGGACGCGGCAAGCGAAGGCTTTTATTCCATCGACACCAAGGGGTTGGTCACCCTGTGCAACGAGGCATTCGTCGGGCTACTCGGATTTTCCAGCAAAGAAGACGTGCTTGGCCGGCAGCTGCATCCGCTTATTCACCATAGTCATCCGGACGGCTCACCCTATCCGCTGGAGGAATGCCCGATTCTGCGCACCGCCACGACCGGCGAGCCGGCACACGTCGAGTACGAGCTGTTCTATCGCGCGGACGGTACCAGCCTGCCGGTGGAATACCGGGTCGCGCCGTTATACCGGGACAGGGTGCTGCATGGGGCGATCTGCACCTTCACCGACATCAGCGAGCGGACCCGCGGCGAGGCCCAGCAATCCTACCTGCTCGAGTTGAGCGACCGCCTGCAGGACAGTGGTAGTCGTATCGAGCTGGCCGACATGATGGCCGATCGGCTTGCCCAGCTGATGGGGGCGGAATGCATCTATCAAGGGCATGTGGACGAGCGCGACGGCCTGATCATCGATCAGCACTGGCCACCGGGCCCCGGCAACTCTCGGTCCGCCTCCTACACGCTTGGAAGCTGTGCACGGACGTTACGCCTGCGCTTATCGCAAGGCCTTATCGTGCCGTTCGAAGACCTCCTCGACGAAGCCGATTGTCATGGCAACTGCGGCGGCCTGCATGAACACCTTGGTTACCGCAGCCTGTTGCTAGCGCCCTTGCTGGAGCAATCCGCTAACTGCGCCTTTCTGCTGTTCGGCAGCCGACAGCCACGCCGCTGGAGCCAGGCGGATATTTCACTGGTGCGCGAAGTGGCCGAACGCATCCGCGCGGCCGCTGACCGAGCGCGCGCGCGCGAGGCGTTGCTGGAAGCCGAACAGCGCGTCAGCCTGGCCAACGAGATCGCGGCGATTGGCGTCTGGGAATACGATTTTGAAGGCAACTGCCTGCACTGGGATGCCCAGCTCAAGGCACTCGCGGGCATCGCACCGAACGAACCGGCCCTGACGGTGGATCAATTCCTCGCGCGGGTGCACGCAGACGACCGCCACGCACTTCTGCACGCCTTCCGTAACGCGCTCGACGGCGTCGGTGGCGGCGAGCTGAATCTCGAGTACAGGGTGTATGACGAGCGCAACGACCAGTTCCGCTGGCAGACCAATCGCGGTCGCCGGCTGGTAGACGGCGGTGGAAAGGTTCGCCTGCTGGGCACCGCCCGGGACATCACCGCTGAGCGCAACGCTGCGTTGAAGCTGCTGCGCATGAACGCGCTGCTCGAAGAGCAGATACAGGAACGCCAGATCGCCGAACAGCGTCAATCGGTGCTCATGGAGCTGGGCGATCTGCTGCGCGGACAACCTGACAGCATCACCATCGTCACGGCTGCCGTGCGTGCGCTGGGCACTACCCTGCAGGTGACCCGCGCGGCCTTTCTGTCCATCGACCCAGGCGGACAATACGCCACCGTCGAGCGCTACTGGAGCGACGGCGCTCTGGGTGACTACAGCGAGCGCATGTGCTTTGCCGACTATGGTGACTTCATCTACGACCTGCAGCACGACGAGCTGGTGGTGGTCGAAGACGTGCTGCATGACCCGCGCACCGCTGCACAGGCAGCAAGCCTGCGCCTGAGGCGCGTTCAAAGCCTGATCTGCGTGCCGCTGCACGAGCAGGGCGCCCTCAGCGCCGCCTTGATCCTGCTGCAGGATCGACCGCGGCAATGGGCCGAAGACGACATTTCCTTTATTCGGGAAGTCGCTGACCGCGCCTGGACGGCCGACGAGCGCATGCGCGCCGAAACTGCATTGCGCGCCAGCGAGGAGCAATTCCGCACCCTCGCCGACAACATGAGTCAGTTCGCCTGGATGGCCGATCCGGCGGGCCACATCTACTGGTACAACAAGCGCTGGTACGACTACACCGGAACCACACTGGAGGCCATGCGAGCCCTGGGCTGGCGCTCGGTCCATCATCCCGACCATCACGAGCGGGTCAGTGCTTCAATGAAACGCGCCGTGGCGATCGGCTCGATCTGGGAAGAAACCTTCCCGCTACGCGGCAAAAGCGGCCAGTACCGCTGGTTCCTGGCGCGCGCTGTACCTATTCGCGACGACTTCGGTCAGGTGACCCGCTGGTTCGGCACCAACACCGACATCACGGCACAGGTAACCGCCGAAGAAGCGCTGCGCGAGCTGAACGACAATCTGGAACGGCGCGTCGCTGAGCGCACGCGCGAGCTGGCCGAGATCAACCATCTGCTACATCTGGAAATGGGCGAACGCGAGCGCGCCGAGGACACCCTGCGCCATGCACAGAAGATGGAAGCCATCGGCCAGCTGACAGGCGGCCTCGCCCACGACTTCAACAACATGCTGACCGGGGTGCTGGGCGCCCTCGACCTGATCCAGCGCCGGGTCGCCAACGGTCAGGCCAACGAGCTTGGTCGCTACGTTGATGCTGCGGCCAGTTCGGCCAATCGCGCCGCGGCATTGACCCATCGCCTGCTGGCCTTCGCCCGGCGCCAGTCGCTGGATCCGCAACCGGTGAACGTCAACCTGTTGGTCGAGTCGATGGAGGACATGCTGCGCCGCACCATGGCCGAGCACATCGAGTTCGATACCCGCCTGCAGGACAGCCCCTGGCTGGCCTACACCGATGCGCACCAGCTCGAGAACGCCCTGCTCAACCTGGTGATCAACGCGCGCGACGCCATGAGCGAAGGCGGCAGGCTGATCATTCAAACCGGCTCGGTACAGATCAATACACCGCAGCCAGACGGCCCCGAACCCGGCGAATACGTCACGCTCAGCGTGGCCGACAATGGTTCGGGCATGCCAGCCGAAGTGGTTGCCAAGGCATTCGACCCGTTCTTCACCACCAAACCGATCGGCCAGGGCACCGGCCTCGGGCTTTCGATGGTCTATGGCTTCGTCAAGCAGACTGGCGGCCATGTACGCATCGACAGTACACCCGGGCAAGGCACGCTGATCACCTTGTTCCTGCCGCGCAACCGGACACAGCCTGCGCACATCGAAGAGCAAGCTAGCAAACCGGTGGCCGTCAGCGGCGCGCAGGCCGACGAAACCGTACTGGTGGTCGAGGATGAAGCCGCGGTGCGCATGCTGGTGGTCGAGGTCCTGCAAGAGCTTGGCTACCAGGTCCTCGAAGCAGTGGACGGTAACAGCGCACTGCCGCATCTGACGGGTACACAACGTATCGACTTGCTGGTCAGCGATATCGGACTGCCCGGAATCAGCGGGCGTCAGCTGGCAGAAATCGCGCGCCAGCACCGACCGGACCTGCACGTGCTGTTCATCACCGGTTATGCGCCGAACGCACAGGTACGCGGCGAGTTCCTCGGCCCCGGAATGGATATGCTGGCCAAACCCTTCAGCATCGACATGCTCGGCGCCAAGGTTCGCCAACTGATTGAACGCAGCGGATAGCGTCCAAGGAACTCTGCTGATCGCTCTGCACTCTCTAATGGAGGATCAAGCAGAGGCATCCATCATGCGCAAAACACTCCTGGCAGCCGTGACCCTGAGCTGTATCCCTTTTGGTGCGGCGACGGCGGACGACGGGTTTGTCCGGCAGATTCTATCGTCGGGCGCGACCACCGCTTCCACTTACATGACGTTCCGCGACGACAAGCTGGTCGCCGCGGCACGGGAAGACGCAAGCAGTTTCGTGGCCAGCGATGGCGCCATCCGTGGCCCCTATCTCGAAGCGATGCTGGTGAAACTGCGCAGCGAGCAACCGCAACTACAGGCCAGCGACATGCAGCTGGCGAGCGCGATCCTCGCAGCCGAACAACACTAGGTGACGCAACGCCGGCCAGCCGGACGGTGATGTCGCTCCGCATGCAGCCAAGCGGCAGACCGCGTCGCCATTCGTCCACCCGCAGCATTCGGAGAATCCCATGAAGAAAACCGCATCCGCCGTCTGGCAAGGTGACTTGAAAAGCGGCAAAGGCACCATCAGCACCGAAAGTGGCGCGCTGAAAGACAACCCCTACGGCTTCAACACCCGTTTCGAAGGCGCTCCTGGCACCAACCCGGAAGAATTGATTGGCGCAGCACACGCCGGTTGTTTCTCTATGGCGCTGTCGATGATGCTCGGTCAAGCCGGACTGACTGCCGAGCGCATCAACACCACCGCAGAAGTCACCCTGGACAAGGACGACAAAGGCTTCTCCATTACCGCAATCGCCCTGACGCTCAAAGCCAAGGTGCCGGGCACCGATAACGAGCAGTTCCAACAGATCGCCAACCAGGCGAAGGAAGGCTGCCCGGTATCGCGCGTGCTCAATGCACAGATCAGTCTGGACGCGACCTTGGAAAACTAATTCCACGCAAACGAAAACGCTGCCTCATCGGGCGGCGTTTTCGTTCATGCGGTTGGTGGATCAGCCGCGGATGTTGTAGATGTCCTTCTCGTTCAGCTCGGCGTATTCGTACAAGCGATTGAGATAGGCACTCTGCTGTTCCCAGACTTTGCTGGCGACGGGATCGGCAGCGGCGGAAGCATCGACCACCTCGGCAGCCACTTCCCTCAGACGGGCCAATACTTCGTCCGGCAGGCGGCGAACTTCAACGCCCTGCGCGCGCAGCTGCTCCATAGCCTCCATGTTCTTCGCGTTGTAGTCGTCGAGCATGTCTCCGTTGACGGCACGGGCCGCGGCACGAACGATGGTCTTGAGATCGTCCGGCAGGGTTTCCCAAGCCTTCAGGTTGACGTCCAGTTCGAAGGTGACGTTCGGCTCCTGCCAGCCTGGTGTGTAGTAGTACTTGGCAGCCTTATGCAGCCCCAGCGCCAGATCGTTGTACGGGCCAATCCACTCGGTGGCATCGATGGCACCGGTCTGCAGCGCCGTGAAGATTTCACCGGCCGGCATGTTGACCACCGTCCCGCCCATCTTGGTCAGCACTTCGCCGCCCAGGCCGGGGGTACGCATCTTCAGGCCTTGGAAGTCATCAACCGAGTTGATTTCCTTGTTGAACCAGCCCGCCGTCTGCACGCCCGTCGCACCGCAGGCCATGGGCAGTACGCCGAATGGTTTGTAGACCTCTTCCCATAGCTTCATGCCGCCGCCGTGATGCAGCCAGGCGTTCATTTCCTGAGCATTGGGGCCAAATGGCAAAGCGCAGAAGAACTGAGCGGCCGGGACCTTGCCTTTCCAATAATAGGGCGCACCATGACCCATCTCGGCCGTACCACGGGACACCGCATCGAACACTTCCAGTGCCGGGACCAATTCTCCAGCGGCATACACCTTGACCGTGAGCCGGCCATCGCTCATTTCGTTGACCAACTTGGCGAAGTTTTCTGCGCCAACGCCTACACCCGGGAAGTTCTTCGGCCAGGAGGTGACCATCTTCCAGTTGAATTTCTCGGTGCTTGCGGTGCCTTCGGGCTTGGCAGCGGTTTCGGCTTCCTTATTGCAACCGGCCAGTGCGGTTGCGGCCAGACCAACGCCAGCGGCGGCCAGAATTTGACGACGTTTCATGAGTCACTCCTTGTTGTTGTAATGCTGAATGTCGGAACCCCGAAATCAGGTAGTTCTAGCTATCATATGGCTATCTCTCACTCAAGCGCCGTGACTACGTACAGGCACTACGTACGTAGTACTGCCGGTTGCGACACCTTCGCACAGCCGCCTAGAATCGCCGGCCGCCTGGCCATAACAATAAAGGATCTGCCATGTCGAAACATGCCCCTCCACTGCTCGGTCTCGCCAGAGTGATCGACGCCGTGAACGCTCGCTTCGGACAGGCCTGCGCCTGGCTGACCCTGTTTCTGGTCATCGGAACCGCCATCGTCGTGGTGCTGCGCTACGGGTTCGGCATCGGCGCAACTGCGTTGCAGGAAGCCGTCCTCTACGCACACGCGCTGGTGTTCATGGGTGCCGCCGCCTGGGTTCTGCAACGCAACGGCCATGTCCGCGTCGACATCTTCTATCAGCGTTTCACCCCACGCTACCAGGCATTGGTCGAAGTGCTCGGCACCCTGCTGTTTCTCTTGCCTGTCTGCCTGTTTCTCGGCTGGGCAAGCTGGGACTATGTCGCCAACTCCTGGGCGACGCTGGAAGGCTCCAGCGAATCGGGCGGTCTCAAGTTCGTTTACCTGCAGAAAAGCATCATCCTCGTCCTGGTGGTTTGTCTCATCCTGCAGGGCATTTCCGAAATCATCAAAGCCGCCTACACCATGGCCGGCCGCCTGCCAGAGCAGGAGGTGAAGCATGGCTGAGTTGATGGCAATACTGCTGTTCGTCAGCATCTGCGCGGCCTTGATGGCCGGCTACCCGGTCGCGTTTACCTTGGGCGGTGTTTCACTCCTGTTCGCCGGGCTCGGCATCGTTACCGGCACCTTCGATGGCGGTTACCTGAGCGCCTTGCCGAACCGTTTGTTCGGCATCATGAACAACCAGACGATGCTCGCGGTGCCGCTATTCGTGTTCATGGGCGTGATGCTGGAAAAGAGCCGGGTTGCCGAAGACCTGCTCGAATCCATGTCGCGGCTGTTCGGCACCCTGCGTGGCGGGCTGGCGATTTCCGTCTGTGTGGTGGGCGCGCTGCTCGCGGCCAGCACCGGCATTGTTGGCGCCACCGTGGTGACCATGGGCCTGCTGGCGCTGCCAACCATGCTTCGCCGCGGCTATGATCCGGCGATTTCGACCGGCACCCTCGCCGCCACGGGCACCTTGGGCCAGATCATTCCGCCGTCGATCGTGCTGGTCTTGCTGGGCGATGTCATGTCCAGCGCCTACCAGCAGGCGCAGCTGAAGATGGGTGTCTTCTCGCCGAAGACCGTATCGGTCGGGGACCTGTTCGTTGGCGCCTTGCTGCCCGGCCTGCTGCTGGTCGGCATGTATATCCTTTACATCATCGGCGTGGCCATCCTCCAACCGAAGAAACTGCCGGCCCTGCCGCAGGAAGAGCTCGGCCCGATTGAGTGGGGCAAGTTGATCAATGCGCTGGTGCCGCCGCTGCTGCTGATCAGCGCGGTGCTCGGCTCGATCCTCGCTGGCTACGCAACGCCAACTGAGGCCGCGGCGCTGGGTGCGCTCGGTGCGATGGTCCTGGCCCTCTACAAGGGCAAACTGAACTTCGGCCAGCTGCGCGAAGTGGCCTATGGCACCACCGAAATCAGCGCCATGGTGTTTCTGATCCTGATTGGCGCCTCGCTGTTCTCGCTGGTGTTCCGCGGCTTCGGTGGCGAAGTGCTGATCGAGGATGTCTTCGCTCAGCTACCTGGCGGCGTGCTCGGCGCCTTCTTCGTGGTCATGCTGGTGATCTTCCTGCTGGGCTTCATCCTCGACTTCATCGAGATCACCTTTGTGGTCGTCCCGATCGTCGGCCCGGTGTTGCTGGCCATGGGGCTCGATCCGGTGTGGCTCGGCGTAATGATTGCGCTGAACCTGCAGACCTCGTTCCTCACGCCACCTTTCGGCTTCGCGCTGTTCTACCTGCGCGGCGTGACACCGAAATCAGTGCCCACCAGCACGATCTACAAAGGCGTGGTGCCGTTCATCCTGATTCAGCTGCTGCTATTGGTGATTGCCTACCAGTTCCCTGGGCTGGTCACCTGGCTACCCGAGCAGATTTACGGCAAATAGTCCCCGCAGACGCCCGTTTCGACGGGCGTCTGGCTTTTCGGCAGCCGCTTTCGGCGCGATCATAACCATGAAGCCGCCATCGCCGAGCCCCCATGCCCACCGCCTCATTCAGCTACGCACAACTGGCCGAACGCTTTCAGCAGCTCGACGAGTTTCTGTTTCAGCACCAACTGTTGTGGCGCCCGCGTCCCTTCACGTACATGCGTCTCGGCTGGGAATCCGAACACCCTGCGCTGGCGCTTTGGTTGCGGGACCGCTCGCTGGAAGACGCTGAAGCCGCGCACAACCAGCCCGCACAGCTGCTCGCACCCGCCCCGTTTCCACAGCTGGCTGCACAGGCAATCGCCCTGAGCTGCATGGACGAGTTGCCCTCCTCACCCATCCGAAACACTGACGCGCGCCAGCTGGCCGACGTGCCCGGACGCAAGTGGCTGCAGATCCAGGCATTCGACGCGGCCCTGACGTTCAGTGAAGTCCCGCACCACTGGGTCGACTGGTGCGCAGGCAAAGGTCATCTGGGGCGCCAGCTGGTCAGGCGCGGGGGCGGGCTGACGTGCCTTGAGTGGGATCAGGCTTTGGTTACAGCCGGCGCCCACCTCAGCCAGAAGCTGAGCATCGATGCAAACCACCGACAGCAGGACGTGATGGCCGACGACGTGGCTGCACAGCTCAACCCCACCACAACGCCAATAGCGTTACATGCCTGTGGCGATCTGCACGTTCGTATGATCAACCTGAGCATCGCGCAACGCTGCCAGCAACTGGCAATCGCACCCTGCTGCTACAACCGGACCCAGACAGATCGTTACCGGCCCTTGTCGACGCTTGGGCGGCAATCAAGCCTCGAGCTCTCCCGTGACGACCTCGGCCTGCCGCTCAGCGAAACCATCACTGCCGGCGCGCGCGAACGCCGCCAGCGCGACCAGTCGATGGCCTGGCGCCTGGGTTTCGATCTGCTCCAACGTGAGCTGCGCGGCAAGAACGATTATTTGCCCACACCCTCTCTTCCCAGTAGCTGGCTGAAAAAGCGCTTCGCACAGTACTGCCGTGACCTGGCGGCGCTAAAGCAACTACCCGAACCGCCGGAGCAGAACTGGGACGCGCTCGAACGGCGCGGCTGGCAGCGCCTGGCCGAAGTACGCAATCTGGAACTGCTGCGCGGTCTGTTCCGACGGCCGGTGGAACTCTGGCTGCTGCTCGACCGCGCGCTGCTACTGGCCGAAAACGGCTATGCGGTACGCCTGGGAACGTTCTGCCCTGCCGAGCTGACACCGCGCAATCTGATGCTGATTGCCGAGCTTGAGGCGCGATTCGCAAGCACTTGAATAAACTCATGCAAACAACTGGCAACAAACAGTTTACTCGCCGCGAGCAATGGCTATAATGGCGCCCATCTTTTAGCCGGTATAGCTCAGCTGGTAGAGCAACTGACTTGTAATCAGTAGGTCCCGAGTTCGACTCTTGGTGCCGGCACCATACGAAACACTGAAAAGGCTCACCGCATGGTGGGCCTTTTTTGTTTCTGTTCGGCGCTCCCGGTGCCGGAAACACGTCGGCGATGCAGCACCGCCTTGTGAGAGGCCCAGATACCTCGTTGTGATGAATCGGGCTGGAGAATCCAGCCCTGCGGCCGACATAGCGGCGTATGACGCCAGCCTGTCTGGCGCTTTGATATCTCCCTTATGGTTTCGCTTGATGTTTCTCACACCTTTACGCAGCTTGCGAGCGCGTTTCGCCATCGTCGTCGCCCTGGTCGTATTCGTGCTCAGCTGCATTTTCGGCACCGCCATCGGTGAGTCTTCCATTTCGCGATTGAAGGAATGGACGGGGCAACAGCTCGGAGAAGCGGCTTTCTCGATGGTTGATCGCCTTGACCGCGACATGAACGGTCGCTCCAAAGAGTTGACCGTACTGAGTGAGCTCCAAGCGCTTCGCAACCCAGAAAATGTTGGTGAAGCCCGCACGCTTCTCAATCATCTGAGCGATCACTTTCCCAGCTACTCCTGGATCGGCCTCACAAACGCCAGCGGCAAGGTGGTTGCCTCCACCGATAGCCTGTTGGAGGGCGTGGACATCTCGGCCAGACCCGTATTCCTCAACGGGGTGGAAAACACCTTTATCGGTGACGTACACGAGGCGGTGTTACTGGCCAAACTGCTGCCGAACCCGTCGGGCGAGGCGATGAAGTTTGTCGACATCAGCATGCCGGTACGCGATGACTCGGGGGCCCTGGCAGGGGTGCTAGCCACTCATCTCTCCTGGGAATGGGCAGATGAGGTTGGCAGGTCATTGTTTGAACCACTGCAAAAGCGTTTGCCTGGGTTGGAGTTTCTTGTCGTTAGCAAAGACAGGACGGTGCTGCTCGGCCCGAGAGAAATGATCGGTAAGCCTATCGGAATCAAGCTCGGGGACCGTCCCGTGCAGAATTGGTCCGTTTTGCATTGGCCAGACGGCACAGAATATCTGACGGGATTCGCCGAAAGTGTCGGCTTCGAGGACTACCCCGGATTGGGTTGGACCGTCATTGCTCGCCAGCCCGCAAAGATCGCGTTTGCCGAAGCACGCCAGTTACGCGATGAGATTTTCATCTGGGGCGCCATGCTGTCCTTGGCCTTCGCCGTCATCGGCTGGTTTGTCGCGGGCATGATTACACAGCCGCTACGAGAGATCGTTGACGCAGCGGCCCGCATTTCGGAAGGGGCCGCAGTCCGGATACCGCTACTGAAAAGCACGCAGGAAGTTGAAGCCCTCAGCGTTGCGATACGGCATCTGGTGGACAGCCTGACCCGAAAAAGAAGTCAGCTGGCGTTGGTCGAAGGGATTGCCTATCGCGATACCGTGACCGGACTGCCGAACCGGGCAGCGCTGCAGAAATACGTAGAAGCTGTACGGACCGAAGAAGAACGGCAATCGAGCTTCGGCGTTCTGTGCCTGGACCTCGACGGTTTCAAGCCGGTCAATGACCTCTTTGGCCATGCCGTAGGCGATGCGCTCCTGCATGAGGTCGGGCTGCGGCTTTCGGCTTCGATCCGCGACGGAGACATCGCGGTGCGGCACGGCGGAGATGAGTTCGTCCTGCTTCTGCGCCTGCGCAAAGGCGAATCCGTGCGCAATGTGCAGCGCGCGGCCGATCGCATGATCGCCAGGCTTGCCGAGCCGGTATCGCTGGCGGGCGAATCTATCAACATCGGTTGCAGTGTCGGCGGCGCGCTCTGGTCAGGCGGTGACTTTACCGACGCACTTCGGTCAGCTGACGAAGCGCTATACCGCGCCAAAGGCGCCGGTAAGGGACGAGCGAGCTTTAGCGTTGCCAACAAGGGTGAGGCTAAGGCGCCGGCGCCGCAGGCAGTCTGATAAACCTAGGCGTGAAGGCAGCTGCCATGTTCAGCCGCTTGGCAGGGTCGACGGGAAAAGCAGGGACCGTTAGTCGGTAAGAACCAGCCCGGTAACGCCGATCGATATTCAATTTCCCGCGCTCGACCTCTGTAGAGGCCGAGCCGGTAGATCGGTCCAGAAGCTAAACAAAAGTTCAGGCGGTGGGCTTGTCCTTCGCCTCGTCTTCTTTCTGCTTTGTGCGTCCTGTTAGGAGAGTACTGGGGTTTGAGTAATCGGTGGTTCTGGCCGCCCTGTCTCGATCAGCATTCCGGTAATCGAGCAAGGCGCCCGTACCCAGTACACCGAGGCTGAGGAGTGCACACAACGCTATCTGAAAGGCGTTCATTTCGAAAACTCGAGGAATGGTGGAGAAGGTGCGCCAATACTGCCGCCCCACTATGCAATACCTGCTCCGTCCGGCAATCCATTAGATCTAGGTCGAGTAGCGACTGAAGTGTGTATGGTTTTGAGGGCTTAACGTCACTGCCGCTTCTTGCGTCGGCGCGAACACTTATCGACACAACAGCCGACCAAATGACTTGATACAAATCGGGCCGAGTGCTCGGGCCTCGCCAGGATGGTTTGTGGCTATGATTTTGCTCCCCATCCGATTCCGGCGTGGGTTCTGATCGCAAACCTTCTTGAGAGTCTTGATGGAATCGCTTATTCAGCTTTTTTCCGAACCTACCACCTGGGTGGCCCTGGCCACGTTGATTGCCATGGAGGTGGTACTTGGTATCGATAACCTAATCTTCATCTCCATCCTGACCAACAAGCTTCCCGAGCATCAGCGCGAGCGTGCCAGACGCATCGGTATCGGCTTGGCGTTGGTGCTGCGGCTGGGCCTGCTAGGTACCGTAGCCTGGATTGTTCAGTTGACCGAGCCGGTAATCGAACTGTTCGGAAACGCCTTGTCCTGGAAGGACATGATTCTGATTGCGGGTGGTTTGTTTCTGTTGTGGAAGGCCACGAAAGAAATTCACCACACCATGGACCCAACCCCTGGCGGCGACATGTTTGAGGGCAAGCCGCTCGAGAACGCGGTCACGATGGGTTTCAGTGCAGCCATCGCGCAGATACTGCTACTTGATCTCGTGTTTTCCATCGACAGCATCATTACTGCGGTGGGTATGACCGAACATGTCTCGATCATGGTGATCGCTGTCGTCGTCGCAGTGACCGTGATGCTCGTTGCCGCTAATCCGTTGGCCAAGTTCATCAACGATAACCCTACGGTTGTGATGCTCGCCCTGGGCTTTCTGATCATGATCGGCATGACGCTCATTGCCGAAGGCTTCGGCGCGCATGTACCGAAGGGCTATGTGTATGCAGCAATGGCATTCTCGGCCGGTATAGAGGTGCTGAACATACTGTCCCGACGCGCCAAGCGAAAGCAGCCTGAGTCGGCTCGTTAGAACCATTCTGTCGGTGCCCGGCCTAGCTGGGCGTACTAGGGCTGAGTAACCACAGGAGCGAGGTGAGTTCGAATGCCCAGCGCCAGCGGCCTGCACACAGCAACCGGCCATGCAATTTAGCCGCACGTATCTCCCGCACCGGTAAGCCAGAAACAAAAAAGCCCCGCATCAAACGATGCGGGGCTCTTCTGTTTGGGCTGAGTCCTGTCCCTTCGGCCGCTCCGAGCAGCGATTCCTTGCGTCAGTCCTGACGCTTCGCGAGATCCTTCGCGGCAGCCATGCACCAGCTAAAGTCACTTCGCTGGTCGCCGAGCTAGGCGTTCCATGGCACATCGAAATGGGTCAGGGAGCGGCTAGCAGCGGCAGCAGGGTTAAGAGGGGCAGTGATGGCAAAAGTTCCACTTTTAGAATGAAAAGGCCATCAGATTAATTACAGCGAGCCGAATCGGTGCTTTCGATTGGCCATCAGCCCCGACAGGCTGTGTTCAGCGAGGCAGGTTTTCGCCTAGTCATCTCACCTGTTAATCAGTCCGACATTTGCCAGCACCCGATTCGCTCTAGAGGCCCTTGGCCAGCCTTTCAGCGGATTGCACCGCGATCCATTTCCAAATGTCTGCGTCCGGAACATGCCAGACAAAACGCGGTCTGCTGTGCGTCGCCACTCCAGCGCAACTGAAGGCAATGCTTGCCACCACGGAGCCAGCCTTGAGGAGCCGAGCCACTCGATGAGCGCTATCACCACCCTCTTCCACAAACTCAAGCTGTACCTGTTCAATGCTTCATGGATGATGGCGGAGCGGCTGCTGAACATCGGCGTGGGCTTTCTCATGGCGATTGTGCTGGCCCGCTATCTGGGACCGGAACAGTTCGGGATTCTCGCTTACGCCATTTCCATGACCGCGATCTTCGCCTCGGCCGGTCACATGGGACTGGCAGGCCTGGTGGTGCGCGAGGTGGTAAAGCAGCCGGACAAGGTTCCGGAGACGTTGGGCACCACCTTCATGCTTAAGCTGACCGGCATGACCCTCGGTTTCATTCTGGTCTTCGTTTACGCGTGGATGTTCGAAGAAGTTGGCGGCACCGAGTTCTGGATGCTGCTGATCGTCGCCTCGGCGATCTTCTTCCAGACGTTTGACGTGGTGGAATACTGGTTTCAGTCCCAGGTGCAGGCCCGCTATCCGGCCATCGCCAAGTCCAGCGCAATACTGCTCTCGGCAGGCCTCAAGCTGTTGATGGTCGTCAGCGGCGCCGGCGTCATAGCCTTCGCCTTCGCGCATACCGCGCAGTTCATCATCGCCGCGGTGATCCTCGCACTGCTCTACAAAGGCACCACCACGGTCTCGCTGATGAGCTGGAAGGCCAGCTTCGCCAAGGCCAAGGAGCTGCTCAGCCAGGGCTGGATTCTCTACCTCGGTTCGATCTTCGCAGTGATCTACATGAAGATTGATCAGGTCATGCTCAAGTGGATGGTGGGTGCCGAGGAGGTGGGCGTTTATGCCGTGGCCGCACAGCTCTCCGAGGCCTGGTACTTCCTGCCGATCGCCATCGTCGCGTCGTTCTTCCCCAAGCTGATCAAGCTGCATGCGGCCGACCTGGCGCTGTTCAACAAGCGCTTCCAGCAGCTCTTCGACGTCCTGTTCATTCTCGCCATTGCCGTGGCGGTGCTGGTGTCGCTCGTCGCCGAACCTGTGATCGCCCTGCTGTTCGGCGACGAGTACCAGAACTCCGCCTCGATCCTCACCATCCATATCTGGGCCGGCGTGTTCATCTTCATGCGCGCGGCGTTCAGCCGCTGGATCCTGATTGAGGGCGCACTGATGTTTTCACTGATCACTCAGGGCCTCGGGGCGCTGGCCAATATCGGCCTCAACCTGCTGCTGATCCCTCGGTACGGCGGTGAAGGCGCCGCCATGGCCACGCTCATTTCTTATGCGGTTGCTTCGTACGCTGCACTGCTGGTGCACAAGAAGACCCGCCCGGTGTTCTACATGATGACCAAGTCAATGTTCAGCCCGGTCCGTTACGCATTCAACGCTGTAGGAGCCACCCGATGAGCCTCATGTCGCTCGCCAGAGCCTTGCCTGATCCCGTCAAGAACGCCATCAAGGCAACCCGGGACAACACTGGCCTGGCCCTGGTCCGCCTGTTTTCCTCCAGCGGCTTCCTGTCTTCTGTCTATTACTGCCTGATCAGCCGTGAGTTCGACCGGGAACACCGTGCGGTGCTGCTGGGCCGACTGCATTTCGCTCAGCGGATGCGCGGCAAGGGCGAGAACGATGCCTTCCTGCGGCGCAACGTGCATCGCCTGGAGAAGGGCTTGATCATGCGTCCGCGACGCAGCACCTTTGCCGAGGATTACATCGGCCCGACGGTTCGCTGCTATGCCGATGCGACCCGGGCCGGTGTCGTCAACGGCCAACAGCGCTGGGCCAACGATGTACTTACTGACTATTTCTCAGCCGTTGGCAGCACGCCGCGCATCGACTCGGCCAAGCGCGCCTTCACCAGCACCGAGAACCCCGACGAAACCAACCGCTGCGTGCCCTACCCCCACAGCCAACTGCCGGACTGCCCGGTCAGCTATGACGAGCTGATGGTGCTGTTCCGCCGTCGCCGCTCGGTTCGCTGGTATCAGGACAAGCCGGTCAGCAATGAGCTGATCGAACAGGCGGTAAGCGCCGCGGCTCTAGCGCCGTCGGCCTGCAACCGCCAGCCGTTTCGCTTCTATGTCAGCAACGGCAAGGAAAAGGCCGCCGAGGTCGCCAAGTGCGCCGGCGGCACGGCAGGTTTCCACGACAATTTGCCCTGCGTGATCGCAGTAGTCGGCGACCTGGGCTGCTATCCAGAGGCACGTGACCGCCACGTGGTCTATATCGACGGCTCACTGGCTGCCATGCAGCTGATGCTGGCACTGGAAAGCCTGGGCTTGTCGAGCTGCTCGATCAACTGGCCTGACGTCGAAGAAAGAGAACGTCAACTGGCGAAAATACTGGGTTTGGCCTACCAGGAGCGTACCGTGATGCTCCTCGCGGTGGGCTATGCCGATCCAACGGGAGGGATTCCGTATTCGGACAAGAAGACCGCAGACGACTTGATTGTATTCAACTGAGGTAAGCGATGATTATCGAGATCAGAAAGGCAGGCTTCGTCAATAAAGGCGCTGAGCTGATGTTGCACGCGGCGTTGCAGAAACTGAGGACCCGGTATCCGGACGCTACCTTCGTGATGGCTCCGACCCCGAAAAAAGCCGAGCAGCCGTTCCGCAAGCTGGTCCAGCTGGGTTTCTATCCCAAGGCTTGGCTGTGGCGCTACGGCATCCAGTGGGGCACGCTGGCCAACTTCGCCCCGCGTCCGCTGCGCGAGATGTACGGCGTGGTGCTGGATAAGGAAGTCGACGTGGTCATCGACGCGGCGGGCTTCGCCTATAGCGATCAGTGGGGCGAGGATCCTTGTGCGGAGCTGGCACAGTCAACCAAGCGCTGGCACAAGAACGGCACCCGGGTGATCCTGATGCCGCAAGCGCTTGGGCCGTTCAAATCGGAGAAAAACCGGGCGGCAATGAAAACGGTGGTCGATAACGTCGACCTGATTTTCCCGCGCGAGCGCGTGTCCTACGAGCATCTCACCGAGCTGGTGGGTGAGCAGGCGAAGATCAAGCAATCACCGGACTTCACCAACCTCATCACCGGTGTGCTACCGCAGGGCTTCGATACCGAGCAGAACCGTTTCTGCATCGTCCCCAACTGCCGAATGCTGGACAAGACCGACCAGAAGACGCGCGATGCCTACCTGCCGTTCCTGATCAGCTGCACGCGCTACCTGCTGGAAAAGGGCGCTAAGCCTTTCGTGCTGGCGCATGAAGGCAAGGATGATCAGCGCCTGGCTGACGAACTGTCGGCGGCGGTAGGCGGCATTCCGATCGTCAAGGAAAGCGGCGCGCTGGAAATCAAAGGCATCCTCGGCGCCTGCAGCGGCACCCTGGGCAGCCGTTTCCACGGGTTGGTCAGCGCGCTATCCCAAGGCGTGCCAGCCTTGGCCACGGGCTGGAGCCACAAGTACCAGATGCTGTTCGAAGACTACGGTTTCCCTGAAGGCCTGGTGCAGGTCACCACTGACGAGACGGAAATCAAGCGCAAGATCGACCTGGTGACGGATGATGCCGCGCCGATCCAGGCGTTGATCCAGACCCGTACCGCTCAGCTCAAGCAACAATCCGAGCAGATGTGGCAGCAGGTCTTCACCGTGATCGATCAGTGTCAGCGTACACACCAGACGCAGCACCACACCGCTGGCGCGGCCTGAGTGACCACCGTGGCGCCGCGAACGGGCGTCACGGTCTACTGTTTTTTGCTGGCGAAGCGCTGACGAATCAGCCGGTACAGGTAGTAGAGCACCATCAACACTACAATCGCGGTGGAAACCGGATTGAGGTACTCAGAGACCTTCTGGTACTGCGACTCAAGCAGGTAACCGGCCAGGGCCAGCAGCGCCGTCCAGATCAGCGAGCCCAGCGTCGAATAGATCAGGAATTTGGTCATCGACATGCCGGCGATACCCGCTGGCACCGAAATCAGGGTGCGCACCGCCGGAATCAGGCGGCCAAAGAACACCGCGCCCTTGCCGTGGCGATCGAACCATTCGCTGGCCTTATCGACGTCCTCCGGCGACAGGGTCAACCAGTGGCCCCAGCGTTCGGCAAAATGCTTCATCCGCTTCTGGCCGAGTTTGGCGCCGGCGTAGTACCAGGGCAGCGCACCGACCACTGAGCCAGCAGTGCCGACCAGAATCACCGCGATGAAGTTGAGATCACCCCGTGCCGCGACGAAGCCCGCCAGTGGCATGATCAGCTCCGACGGGATGGGCGGGAAGATGTTCTCCAGCAACATCAGCAGGAAAACCCCGACGTAGCCCAATGCCGAAACGATTTCCACGATTTTGTCGAACATCGGTTACCTCTGCTTTTGCGGTAAAGGGGTCTGCGCGGACGGCTCGGTGAGGGTTGGGGCGGGCTTATCGAGCGCCCCGGCCACCTTTGCCGGCAACGACGCGTAGTAATCGGCCAGTGCCTGCATCTGCTCCGGCGTGAGCCGCTGCGCGGCGCTGTGCATGATATGGGCGTACTCCGTACCGCCACGCTTACCCGCCGTGAACAGCTCCAGCTGCAAGTTCAGGTAGCGAGCGTACTGCCCGGCGATGTTTGGATACATCGGATTGCGAGGACCGTCCTTGGGCCCGTGGCAGTGGACGCAAGACGGGATGCCGCGTTCACGCACACCGCGCTCCGCCAGCGACAGGCCCTGGGCCAGGATGTCCGGCGTCGGCTCTGGGGCGTCTGCGCGACTGACTGGCGGCAGTTCGGCGTAATGCTGCGCCAGTGCTTCGAGCACCGCCGGCTTCAGCCCTGCGGCGATCGGCTGCATGATTCCGCTATGCCGCTCGCCCCTTGCGTAGGCCTGCAGCGCACCGAGCAAATATGCCTCGCTCTGCCCGGCCAATCGGGGGAACGCACCCTCGCCCCGGCCGCCGCCGTCTTCGGCATGACAGCGGTTGCAGTTGGCCAACACCGGACCGAGCGGATCCTTCAGCGGCGGCAGATGATCGGGCGTGACGGGTTTGCCCGTCTCTTCGCTGCGCCCGCCCAGCGCAAGCTGCTTATAGCGCTCGGGCGACATGCTCGGCATCGCCTGGAGGAATGCCACCATGGCCCAGACCTCATCGTCCCTTTTCTGCGCGGGCCAGGCCGGCATGGCGGTGAATTTCACGCCATTCTTCACAATCCAGAACAGCTCCTGCGGCTCCCAGCGTTCGATCCGCGGCGGCAAGTAAGGCGGCTCGGGTGTCATCTGCTGGACGATCAGCGAGCGTTCCTGGCCTGGGCCGCCATGGCAGGCCAGGCAGCCCGTGTGATAGTGGCCAGCCCCCTTGAGCACCAACGCCGGGTCGTCCAGCGACGGCACCTTGATGCCCATCGACTGCGTGCTCACCGCACGACGCATGGCGTAGTGCAGCATCCATCCGGTCGCCTTCCAGTGACCCGAGCTGGCACTGATCGAGACCAGTCCCAGCGAAACCAGCACGAACGCACCCGTCCCCGCCAGCGCTGCCATCAACGCGATGGCCCCCACAACGCGCTTCCACGAGCCACCGGTCAGCCAGCACAGCCAGCGCCGCAGCGGTGCCAAGCATCGCCGGACCATGGGTTTAGCTGACCGAAAAGGCATTGCGCTTGTCCTGTAAAAGCCCGAAAAGCAGATACAACCCGCCGATGAGATAGGCGCTGCCGCCAAAGGCCAACATGATCACGCCGCCCATCTGTTGATCCTCGAGCGGGCTCATGCCTGAGAGTGCCGAGCCGGTGTGCTCGAACAGCGGTCGGCTCGACATCGCGAGCAGCACGCCGAGCAGCGTCATGTGCATCGAGGTCAGCAGCAGGCCGGCAATGCCGGCCAGCGCGCGCTGATGACGCACGCCGCCAAATGCCGCGAGCCAGACCAACAGCCCAACGAGCAGGTAGCTGCCCTGTTCCAATAACTCCGCCGATTGCGAGGTGCGCGCCGCATGGTGCAGCGCCGGCATGTGCCAGGCCCAGACCACGAACAACTCGATCACCGAAGCCAGGATCGGCGAGAACAGAAACGGGATGCGATTGGAGAAATCAAACCGGCCGCCGGCAAGGCCGATCGCCAGCAGTGGCGCCGCCACCGCTACCACCATCACATGCATCAACATATGGCCGACGAACAGCCGATCGGCCATGTCTGGCAAGGGCCCGAGCCAGACTGCCCCCAGCGTGGTCAGGCCAAGCATGAACGACAGGCGCCGCCAGATCATGCGCAGCTCCTGATGAAGACCACGCACAGCGCCACGAAGATCGTCGCAACGAAGCTCAGGCCGCTCAACAGCAGCGTCGAGAAGCCAAGGAAGCGATGGCGATCGCCGGGGGTGTCGAAATCATGCGGCGCCGTTGCATGCCCAAAGGAGTGGTGGCGCCAGCCTTTCCAGCCGGTCAATCCAATGCCGACCAGCGCGATCAGTGTCAGCACGCCGATGGCGAGGCGAATGTCGCCCAGCTCGCCGCTGCGGCCCGCCACTTTCGCGCACCACACAGACACAGCCAGGTAGGACAGTAGAAAATGCGCCGCCCAGATGGTCGGGCTGAAGGTGATCAGCCAGAGGGTGTCACGCTCTTGCGGCGGAGCTTCAGGGGCTTGCTGATCGCCATTCCGTTGCTGTTCGCTCAGGTTTTCACTCATAGCACCTCCGGAAAGCCGGCGATGACCGCGACGGTCACGCCAACGGTGATGAGCATGAAATGCCAGTACAACGCGATATTGCGGATATCGATGTCATGCACCGCCGTCATCCGGCCGGCCGCACGTCGCGCCAAGCAATAGAGTTGCATGATCAAGCCGATGGACAGGTGTATCAGGCACCAGAGCACCAGCACCCACACCGTGGCGGGATAGACATTGCTGGTGGGATCGAGGCCACTGAAATGCGGCCCGGCCCACATGGAGTAGGCCCCCGCCAGGGTGCAGATCGCCGCCAGCCCCAGCGAGCCGTAGAAGCCCGCCGCCTGATCGCGAAAGTTGCAGTGCCGCGCCAGCAGCGTCAGCGCCCAGGAGGCGGCGATCAATCCCAGTCCCAGTACCGGCCAGAACACGCCGGGGCCGGCGGCATCGGCGGGCGGGAAATTCTCGTGCACGGTCCAGAAGAAGAAGTAGCCGAACACCAGACTGCCGAAGGCGCTCATGTCGCCGATCATGGTGATGAAGGTAGCCCACCAGCCCACCGACTTTGCGCCGGAGGCATAGAGCGGCACCGTCACGTCCAAGCCAATGTCCTTTTTCGGCTTCTCCGGAATTACCGCCGTGCCGGTCCACAACCAGATGAGGATAGTGATCAACGCGAGGCCACCGCTGACCAGCGCCGCGACGTACCAGCTGTAGGTCGCGAAGATGAACAGGCCGCCAGTGAAGATCGCCGCCCACATGCTCAGGAAAGTCGGACCCGGCACCCGCAGGCACTGGATCGGCTCGGCATCGATGATGCTGCTGATCAGGGTCTCGCGTTTGCCCTCCTCGGCGTCGGGCAGGTAGAAGCGACCAGCATCGACGTCGCGCATCAGGTCTGGCTGGTCCCACAGCGGATAGCGGCTCTTGATGATCGGGATCGAACGCGCGCCCCAGGCCCTGCCGGGCATTTCTGCAAGCCACTCGAGGGTCCCGGCGTTCCACGGATTGCGCTTGCTGTAGGGCTGTTTTCCCTTGGGCCGCAACACATCCCAGACCAGCACCGCGACGCCGGCGGCGAGGATGAAGGCGCCCACCGTGGACACCATGTTGAGCACGTCGAAGCCCATACCCGGCGCATAGGTGTAGACGCGCCGCGGCATCCCGAGCAGACCGGTGAAGTGCATGGGCAGGAAGGCGATGTTGAAGCCGATGAACATCAGCCAGAAGGCGATCCGCCCGAGACGGTCGGACAGCGTCTTGCTGCGCGCCAGCGGGAAGAAGTAGTAGAGGCCGGCGACGACCGGGAACAGCATGCCGCCGATCAGCACGTAGTGCAGGTGCGCGACGATGAAATAGGTGTCGTGCGCCTGGAAGTCGAACGGCGCCAGCGCCACCATCACACCGGTCAGGCCGCCCAGCACGAAGATCGCCAGCGCACCGGCGACGAACAGCATCGGCACCGATTTGACGAAGCGTCCCGCCAATGCAGTCGCGAGGAAACAGAAGATCTGCACCCCGGTGGGGATCGCCACCGCTTCGGACGCTGCCGAGAAGAAGGCCAGCGAGATGCCCGGCATCCCGGTAGTGAACATGTGGTGGACCCACAGTCCGAAACTGATGAACCCGGTGCCGACCGCTGCCAGCACGATGAAGCTGTAGCCAACGATGGGCCGCCCGGCTGCGGTGGGCACGATGGTCGCCACCAACGCCACGGCGGGCAGGAAGATGATGTAGACCTCGGGGTGGCCGAAGATCCAGAACAGGTGCTGCCAGAGCAGCGGGTCGCCGCCACGGCTGGCATCGAAGAACGGCCAGTCAAATGCGCGCTCCAGCTCGAACAAGAGGTCGCCCGCGATCAGCGGTGGAAACGCGAACAGGATCATTCCCGCGACCACCAGGATGTACCAGGAATACAGCGGGATCAGGTTGATGCGCATGCCCGGCGGCCGTGTTTTCAGCACGCCGACGATCAGCTCTACCGCCGCCGCGATCGAAGACACTTCGATGAATGACAGCCCGAGCAGCCAGATATCCGCGCCGAGGCCGTCCTGATAGGTGGTGGTGAGCGGCGGGTACATGAACCAGCCACCCTGCGGCGCGACGCCGAAAAAGATCGAGCCACAGACGAACACGCCACCAATGATGAAACACCAGAAGCCATAGGCCGACAGGCGCGGGAACGGCAAGTCTCGTGCGCCGAGCATCTGCGGCAGAATCAGTATCGAAAAAGCTTCGAAAATCGGCACGCCGAAGAGAAACATCATCACCGAGCCGTGCAGAGTGAACACCTGGTTATAGGTTTCGGCCGACAGGAAATCGTTATCCGGCACCGCCAGCTGAGCGCGAATCAGCATCGCCAGCACGCCGGCAAAGAGGAAGAACAGGAACGACACGCCGGTGTACCAGAGGCCCACCTCGGTATTGTTTACCGCAGACCAGTAACGCCAGCCGGTGGGTGTCTTCCAGGCTGCGGCCAGGCGTTCGGCCTGCCCTTTGGCGCGGGCTTCGTCCTGCGGGTCGCGGTATGCAATCGGCTCGCTCATTCAAGGCCCTTCAGGTAATGCGCCATGGCGCTCAGCTGTGCCTCAGGCAGCATGCCGAAGGCGGGCATTTTCACGTCTGGCTTGATCGCGCTGCTGTGGCCAATCCAGCGCCGGAAGGCGTCGACATCGGCCGGCAGCGTGCCGGCTGCCAGGGTCAGGCGGCTGCCGACGTGGGTCAGGTCGGGCCCGACCGTCCCGTCGGCGGCAGTGCCGCGCACCTGATGACAGGCACCGCAGCCATTGGAGAGAAAGGCCTGCTGACCCGCCTGCTGCAGTTCTTTTTCCGGTTGCTGCGCGGGCTTGGCCTGTTCGGCTAGCCATTGATCGAAGGCATCACGGGTCATCACTACTACGGCGAAATTCATCAGCGCATGGGAGGTGCCGCAGTATTCGGCGCAGGCGCCACGGAAGGTGCCGGTCTCGGTCGGCTCCAGCACCAGCTCGTTGACCCGACCGGGAATCATGTCGACCTTGCCGCCCAGCGATGGGATCCAGAACGAGTGGATCACGTCCGGGCTGGTCAGGCTGAAGGCCACCCGCTCACCCACCGGCAGTCTTATTTCATTCGCCAGCTCGACGGCCTCCCCCGCATCGGTCCGGTAGCGCACCCGCCACCACCACTGCTCACCCGACACATCGACACGCAGGGCGACATTTTCGGAAGAGCGCAGCTGCGGCATCAGCATCAGCCCGTAGATCAGCAGGCCGGTCAGAACCACGACGGGGAAAATGATCCCGCCACCGATGATCAGCCAACGGGCACTGCGGATACCGTGAGCTTCCGGGTGTGCCTGGGTGGCATACAGGGCGATGCCCATCACCACCAGCCAGATGACCAGCGCACCGCCCGCCATCCACCAGAACAACGTGGCAATGCTCTGTGCGCCGGCACCAGCGGGGTTCAGCGCCGACTGCTGTCCGTCGCACCCCACCAGCACCGCACTCAACAGCAACAGGCAGACGCGACGCGGCTGAAGGCAGGCTGTGATGAGGTCGTTTGTTAGGGTCAGCCGCATGGTCCGCCTCGCTGTGGGTCACGTTTTGTGACACTCCTCAGGCGGGAAAAGTTGGATAACCGGTCGAATTCGTGGGCGGTGGACCCTTAAGTCGTTGCGCTTGTCCTAAAAACAAGGACATCGACTCTGGAGAACGCATGGCCACAGACAGACGACACCGACGCTACCTTTTGACTTTGGTCGGCCTGTTCCTGCTGATCTGGGGTGCGCTGGCGATCGATCCGTTCAACCGCCATGACTGGCTGTTGGAGAACCTCTTGGTGGTGGGGTTGGCAGCGGCCTTGTTGCTGGGGCACAAGCACTACCTGCCCTCCCGAAGTGCTGCGACGCTGATCTTCCTTTATCTCTGTATCCATCAACTCGGCGCTCATTACACCTACGCCAACGTGCCTTACAACGATTGGTGGCAGGCGCTGACGGGCGAAGGCTTGAATGAACAGCTGGGTTGGGAGCGCAATCAGTTCGACCGCCTGGCACACTTCAGCTATGGGCTGCTGCTGGCCTATCCGATGCGTGAACTGCTTGTTCGCATGGGCCTGCGCCCTGGATTCTGGAGCCTGGTACTGCCGATAGACATCGTGCTGTCGACCTCGGCGATCTACGAGCTGATCGAATGGGCAGGCGCGGAAGTCTTAGACGGCGGCCTTGGACGCACCTTTCTCGCCACTCAGAATGATCGCTGGGACCCACAGAAGGACATCGCCCTGGCAGCCGGCGGCGCGCTGATCGCCATGATCATTACCGGAATCGTCAGCCGAACACGGCGCCGGCATGGCGACTCGGCTGGATGACGACTGTCGCCGGTCTCACGGACGGGCGGTGTCTCCAAGCCGCTCGGGCGAGTCGGATGGCTCGGGATCTGTGGTCACGCCGATCCGGCGCAGGTACCACTGATGAGCCACGTATGCGCAACCCCAGCCAAGCAGAACGCCAAGGGTATTGGCGAGCATGTCGCCCAGCGACGCCTGTCGATTGGGCAGCAGGCTCTGCCCGACTTCGATCAGCGTGGCCGCCGCCAGGCTTGCCGCCACGGCCCAGAACACACTCCACTGCGGAAAGGCCAGGCGCAGCGAGAACATCAGGGCGGCGAAGCCAAGCATGTGATGCAGCTTGTCCTGCTGGTCGAACACCTGGGGAACCGGTTCCGGCCGCAATCCGCTGAAGAGGATGACCGCTAGCACCGCGAGGAACGGCAGGACGCGCAAGTAATTCATAGGCAATCGGTAGCTCTTGCTGAGATCGGAAAGTGAAGTTGGCAGGGCCCGAATCGCGGGCGTGATGAAGACGTCAACAAAGGCGGCGTAAGATAGCAGCCCCTCGACGCAGCGCGTACCGAGCATGGTCGTCGGCGTGCACGCTATGGAGGTCGGAAGCGGTCGATAGTTCGTGCCGGCCTGTAACAAATTGCGCCGCTGTCGACCAACTGCCCATATTCGACGCCTCAGAGACCTAAACGTAACCTCGTGATCGAGGTCCGAACTGTTAGGATCTGGGCAATGCTACGGGGTACGGCGTATGCCGCCCCGCTACCAGCACTACGGGATACCACTTTGACGCACCCCACTTCGCTGCCAGGCAGTCTGCAGCGGCAGCCGACACAGGACGCCCACGCCACACTTACCATTGGCGGCGACTGGACCCTGCAGCATTACGCGACGCTGCGGCGGGAGATAGAGCGCACGCGCCGCCAGGTCACAGATACCGATCGGGTCGAACTCGATTCGCTTGGCGAGCTGGATACCGCGGGCGCCGGGCTACTGATCGAACTGATCGGCCCCGCACGGGTGGCCCGCCTGAGCGACTGGGCGCCGCAGCTGCCGGCGGAACGCCAAGCCCTGTTGAAAACCGTCGCCGCCGCGCTGGACCAGCCAGAAGCCGAGCAGGCGCCGGCAACCAATGGCTTTGCCGATGTGCTGGCCCATGTTGGACGTACCGTGTCGGGTGTCTGGAATCAGCAGCGCACCCTGCTCGGCTTCATTGGCCTGACCCTACAGACCCTGTTCACCGTGCTCCCCAACCCGCGGCGCTGGCGGGTCACTGCGCTGGTGGCGCACATCGAGCAAACCGGCCTGGACGCGATCCCGATCGTCGCCCTGCTGACCTTTCTGGTCGGTGCGGTGGTGGCCTTTCTAGGCGCCACGGTGCTGGCCGACTTCGGCGCGACCATTTATACGGTCAACCTTGTTGCCTTCTCGTTTCTACGGGAATTTGGCGTGTTGCTGGCAGCGATCCTGCTAGCTGGGCGCACCGCGAGCGCCTTTGCCGCACAGATCGGGGCGATGAAATCCAACGAGGAAATCGACGCCATCCGCACCCTTGGCTTGAGCCCGATCGAGCTGCTGGTACTGCCACGGGTGCTGGCGATGCTGATCACGCTGCCGATCCTGACCTTTATCGGCATTCTCAGCGGCATCGTCGGCGGGCTGGTGGTCTGCTCCTTGGCGCTGGACATCTCGCCCGCCATGTTCTTCACCATCTTGCAGCGCGACATTCCACTCAACCACTTTCTGGTCGGCATGGCCAAGGCGCCAGTGTTCGCCTTCCTGATCGCAGTGATCGGCTGTCTGGAGGGCTTCAAGGCCAGCGGCAGCGCGCAGTCGGTGGGCGAACACACCACCTCCAGCGTGGTGCAATCGATCTTCATGGTGATCCTGCTCGATGCGGTCGCCGCCCTGTTCTTCATGGAGATGGGCTGGTGAGAGCAGACGAACCCGTGATCCAGGTCCAGGGCCTGGTCAATCGCTTTGGCAAACAGGCGGTGCACGTCAATCTCGACCTGGATATCCGTCGCGGCGAGATTCTTGGCGTGGTCGGCGGTTCCGGCACTGGCAAGTCGGTGCTGCTGCGCAGCATCGTCGGCCTGCGCCGGCCCAATGCCGGTAGCGTGAAGGTGTTCGGTGAGAACCTGCTGAAGCTCTCAACCCAGCGCCGCTCGGAAGTCGAGCGGCGCTTCGGCGTGCTGTTCCAGCGCGGCGCCCTGTTCACCTCGCTTAACCTCCAGGAAAACGTTGCCTTGCCGCTGATCGAGCACATCGGCCTCAAACGCGCCGATGCCGAACATCTGGCACGGCAGAAGCTGGCGCTGGCTGGTCTGCCGCCGGAAGCCGCCTGCAAGTATCCCGACGAGTTGTCCGGCGGTATGGTCAAGCGCGCCGCCCTGGCTCGCGCGCTGGCGCTGGATCCGGAGGTGCTGTTTCTCGATGAACCCACTGCGGGCCTCGACCCGATCGGCGCAGCGGCCTTCGACCAGTTGATCCTGACCCTGCGCGATGCGTTGGGCTTCAGCGTATTTCTGGTCACCCACGACTTAGACACGCTGTACACCATCTGCGACCGCATTGCCGTGCTGGCGCAAAAACGCGTACTGGTGGTCGACACGCTGGAAAAGGTCGCCGCCACTGACGACGAATGGATTCGCGAATATTTTCACGGCCCTCGTGGCCGCGCCGCGCACGAAGCCGCGCAACGGTTGGAGAAACCATAATGGAAACTCGCGCCCATCATGTATTGATCGGACTGTTTACCGTGGCAGCCGTCGGCTGCGCCCTGCTCTTCGCCCTGTGGCTGGGCAAATCCAGCATGGACCGGGAGTACAGCTATTACGTTATCGGCTTCAGCCAGGCCGTCAGCGGGCTGTCGAGTGGCAGCTCGGTGGAATACAGCGGCATCAAAGTCGGCGATGTCACCGAGCTGTGGCTGCAGCCAGACGACCCGCGCAAGGTTCGAGCGCGGATCCGCGTCTACGCCGGCACGCCCATCAAAACCGATACCCAGGCGCGCCTGGCGCTGGCCAATATCACTGGCAGCATGGTCATCCAGCTGCACGGCGGCACCCCGGATGCCCCGCGGCTCGAAGGCGACCGCGAAGACCCACCGCTGATCATCGCCGACCCGTCCTCACTCAGCGCACTGCTGGAAAACGGCGAAGACCTGATGAGCAACATCAACAACCTGCTGCTCAGCGCCAACCAGATCTTCTCCGAGGAGAACACCACGCGCCTGAGCCGCACGCTGGAACACCTGGAACAGGCCACCAGCGTGCTCTCGGAGCAACGCGGCGATCTGTCCCAGACACTCCAGCAATTCAACCAACTGAGCCAACAGGCCAATACCGTGATGGGTGAGCTGTCGAGCCTGACACGCAACGCCAACGACCTGCTCGATGATCAGGGCCGCAGCGTATTGAACAGCGCAGCGCAATCGATGAGCGCGCTGGACCGCACCACCTCGCGTCTGGATACCTTGCTCGAAGAAAATCAGGGCGCGCTGAACAATGGCATGCAGGGCTTCAACGAACTCGGCCCGGCGATCAACGAACTGCGCAGCACCCTCGGTGCGCTGCGCCGGGTCACCCAGCGCCTGGAAGACAACCCGAGTGGTTTCCTCCTCGGCCGCGACAAACTGCAGGAGTTCAACCCATGAGCCTTCGCCAATCCCTGTCCCGCTTTGCGCTGCTCGGGCTGCTCTCGGCCCTCGCCGCCTGTTCGGTGCTGCCGGAGTCCGAGACCCTGCGGATCTTTTTGCTGCCGACCACACCGACGCCGCAGCAAGCCAGCGAGCCGACCATCCAGCAAGCGCTGCGCATCAACACACCGCAGGCCAGCCGCATTCTCTCCGGCCAGCGCATCGCCGTCGTGCCGCAGGGCAACGAAATCAGCGCCTACGGCGGCGCACGCTGGAGCGACGCTGCGCCGGTGCTGCTGCGCGACCGCTTGATCGAAGCCTTCCAGCGCGACGGACGCATGCCTTCAGTAAGCAACGAAGACGTCAATCTCTATGCAGACCTCAGCCTGCACAGCGATCTGCGCGCCTTCCAGACCGTCTACATCGACGGCAAGCCGGTGGTGGTGATCACCCTTGATGCGCGGCTGGTCAATCGCAACGACCAGCGCACCCTGGCCAACCGCCGCTTCGAGGTCCGTCAGCCAAGCGCCGACCCCAGCGTGGAACGTGTGGTCGACGCCTTCGGCCAGGCCAGCGACAGGCTCAGTGCCGATATTCTCGAATGGACGCTGAGCCATGCCCGACAACTGCCCTGAGCAACTGCCGTACGGTAGGCGTTAATCGCCTCGGAATTGATCCAGATACACACAAGTAGCGTATTAGAGCGCCTAAGATGACTCCGGACGTTTAATAGCCGGAGCAGAGTCATGAGTCAGCCACGCACCCGAGCCGCACTCAAGGTTCTCGCAGCCGCCGCCGTGATTGCCGTCATCGGTGCGCTGCTGTGGAGCGAATTGCGCCCCAGCGGTCTCGGCGAAGGGTTCGCCAGCGGTAATGGTCGCATCGAAGCGACCGAGATTGATGTCGCCACCAAGAGCCCGGGCCGGGTGATTGAAATTCTTGTCGACGAGGGTGATTTCGTCCAGCCGGGCCAGGTACTGGCGCGTATGGATACCGATGTGCTCCAGGCGCAATTGAACCAGGCGCGTGCGCAGGTCCGCCAGGGCGAGAATGCCATCCTCACCGCAGAGGCCATGGTCGCTCAGCGGGAAAGCGAGCGCGCCACCGCCGAAGCCGTCGTCACCCAGCGCCGAGCCGAACTGACCGCCGCCCAGAAGCGCCACCAACGGACCGAAACCCTGGTGGCGCGCAATGCCATGGCGCGACAGCAGCTCGACGATGACCTGGCCGCGATGCAAAGCGCCCAGGCGGCGCTCGCGGCCGCACGCTCACAAGTGGTGTCTGCCGACGCCGGCATTGCCGCAGCGAAATCCCAGGTGATCGAGGCGCGCTCGGCTGTCGAGGCGGCACAAGCCGGCGTTGAGCGACTGCAAGCGGACATTCGCGACAGCGAACTGAAGAGCGACCGGGTGGCTCGCGTGCAATACCGCGTGGCGCAGCCCGGCGAAGTCCTCGGCGCGGGGGGCAAGCTGCTCAATCTGGTCGATCTGGCCGACGTCTACATGACCTTCTTCCTGCCCGAACGTCAGGCCGGACGCGTGGCGATCGGTGCCGAGGTACGGCTGGTGATCGACGCCGCCCCGCAGTACGTGATTCCGGCCAAGGTCAGTTATGTGGCCAGCGTGGCGCAATTCACACCCAAGACCGTGGAAACCGAAAGCGAGCGCGAAAAGCTGATGTTCCGGGTCAAGGCACGCATCGATCCGGAACTGCTCAAGCGCCACATGGAGCAGGTCAAGACCGGCCTGCCGGGCATGGCCTATCTGAAGCTCGACGCTGAAAGCGAGTGGCCCGCCGATCTGCAGATCAATGTAACGCCATGAGCGAGCCGCTCGATTCGGTGGTGCAGGTTGCCGGGGTCAGCCTGCAATACGGCAAGACGCGTGCTCTGGATGAGCTGACGCTGACCTTGCCCGCGCGATGCATGGTCGGTCTGATCGGCCCCGATGGGGTGGGCAAGTCCAGCCTGCTGGCGTTGATCTCCGGGGCGCGAAAGCTGCAGCAGGGCACGATAGGCGTACTCGACGGCGACATCGCCGATCCCGGCCACCGACGCAGGGTCTGCCCGCGTATCGCCTACATGCCTCAGGGGCTGGGCAAGAATCTGTATCCAACACTCACCGTTTTCGAGAATCTCGAATTCTTCGGCCGCTTGTTCGGCCAGGCGGGCGAGGAGCGCCACTGGCGCATTGCTGAACTGACCCGCAGCACGGGCCTCGCGTCCTTTCTCGAACGGCCGGCGGGCAAACTCTCCGGCGGCATGAAACAGAAGCTCGGCCTCTGCTGCGCGCTGATCCACGACCCCGATCTGTTGATCCTCGACGAGCCCACTACCGGCGTCGATCCGCTGTCACGTGCACAGTTCTGGGAGCTGATCGAGCGCATCCGCCGCGAGCGCCCACAGATGAGCGTACTGGTGGCCACCGCCTATATGGATGAGGCGCAGCGCTTCGACCATCTGGTGGCGATGGACGCCGGTCGCGTGCTGGCCACCGGCACGCCAGCCGAGTTGCTGGCGCGCACCGCCAGCGACTCGCTGGAGCAGGCCTTCATCCGCCTGCTGCCGGACGCCAAACGCAATCAGCATCGAGAACTGGTCATCCCGCCGCAGCCGCATAGCGACAGCATTGCGATCGAGGCCCACGGTCTGACCATGCGCTTCGGCGATTTCGTCGCGGTGGATCAGGTCAATTTCCGCATCGCCCGTGGCGAAATCTTCGGTTTCCTCGGCTCCAACGGCTGCGGCAAGACCACCACCATGAAAATGCTCACCGGCCTGCTGCCGGCCAGCGAGGGCGAGGCGCTGCTGTTCGGCAAGCCGGTGGACCCGCACGACATGCAGACCCGCCAACGCGTCGGCTACATGTCCCAGGCGTTCTCGCTGTACAGCGAGCTGACCGTGCGGCAGAACCTCGACCTGCACGCCCGGCTGTTCCACCTGCCGGCCGAACGGCGCGGGCCGCGCGTGCAGGAGATGCTCACGCGCTTCGATCTCACCGGCGACGCCGACAGCCTGCCCAGTCGCTTGCCTCTAGGCGTGCGTCAGCGCCTGTCGCTGGCGGTGGCAGTGATCCACAATCCGGAAATCCTGATTCTCGACGAGCCCACTTCCGGCGTCGATCCGGTCGCCCGCGACGGATTTTGGGAACTGCTGGTGCAGCTGTCACGTGAAGACGGCGTGACCATTTTCATCTCGACCCATTTCATGAACGAGGCACTGCGCTGCGACCGCATTTCGTTGATGCACGCCGGCCGGGTACTCGACAGCGACACGCCGCAGGCGCTGATGACCAAGCGCGGGCTGCCGACGCTCGAAGCGACCTTCATCGCCTACTTGGAGGAAGCCGCCGCGGCGCATGCCGGCGAACAGCCGGCAGCCACCTCAACCGTTACGCACGGCCCGATCGAAGCGACCAGCAACAGTGGCCGCCAGGCTCGTTTCAGCCTGCGGCGGCTGCTCAGCTACACCCGCCGCGAGGCCATGGAACTGCGCCGCGACCCGATCCGCGCAACGCTGGCGATGCTCGGCAGCGTGCTGCTGATGTTCATCATGGGTTACGGGGTCAGTTTCGATGTGGAAAACCTGACCTATGCCGTGCTCGACGGGGACCAGACCACCACCAGCCAGCATTACCTGCAGAACATCGCCGGCTCGCGCTACTTCTTGGAAAAGCCGGCGCTGGCCAGCCATGCCGAACTGGACGCACGCCTGCGCAGCGGCGACATCAGCCTGGCGGTGGAAATCCCACCCAACTTCGGCCGCGATCTCAAACGCGGGGCCGTGCCTCAGGTCGCGTTCTGGATCGATGGCGCCATGCCTATGCGGGCCGACACCATCAAAGGCTACGTGCAGGGCATCCATCTGACCTACCTGCAGCAGCTGGCCCGCGAAGCCGGCGTGGACGGGCAGCTGGCGCCGGCCGACGTCGCCATCCGCTACCGCTACAACCCAGACGTGCAGAGCCTTCCAGCCATGGCACCTGCGATGATTCCGCTGCTCTTGATGATGATTCCGGCGATGCTCACCGCCTTGGGTGTCGTGCGCGAGAAGGAGTTGGGCTCGATCACCAATTTCTACGTCACCCCGACCACCCGCCTGGAGTTCCTGCTCGGCAAGCAGCTGCCCTACATCGCCCTGGGCATGTTCAACTTCGCCACCCTGGCGTTGCTGGCGGTGTTTGTCTTTGGCATTCCGATCAAGGGCAGCATCCTGACCCTCTGCCTTGGCGCCCTGCTCTACGTGACCTGCGCCACCGGGCTGGGCCTGTTGATGTCGTCGATCCTCAACAGCCAGATCGCGGCCATTTTCGGCACCACCATCGTCACCCTGCTGCCGGCGATCCAATTTTCCGGGCTGATCCACCCGACCTCGGCAATGGAAGGGTTCGGCGCCTTTATCGGCAAACTCTACCCCACCAGCCATTTTCTGATCATCAGCCGCGGAGTGTTTTCCAAGGCGCTGGGCCTGGCCGACCTGTACCCGTATTTCATCCCGATGCTCCTGGCGATTCCGCTGCTGACCCTGCTCAGCGTCGCCGGCCTGCGCAAGCAGGAGAAATAGCATGGCCAACGTCCGGCGCAAGCTCAGCAACATCATCCAGCTCGGCCTCAAAGAGCTGCGCAGCCTCTACCGCGATCCGGCAATGTTGGTGCTGATCATCTATTCGTTCACCCTGGCCATCTACGAAGGCGCCACCGCCGTGCCCGAGGCGCCGCACCGCGCCAGCATCGCCGTGGTCGACGAGGATCGTTCGCAGGCCTCGCTGCGCATCGTCAACGCCTTCCAGTTGCCCTACTTCATTGAGCCCAAGGCCATCACCCTGCAGCAGATGGACAGCGGCATGGATGCCGGCCTCTACACCTTCACCCTGAACATTCCGCCGAACTTCCAGGCAGATTTACTGGCCGGTCGCCAGCCGACAATCCAGCTCAATGTCGACGCCACCCAGGTCAGCCAGGCGTTCACCGGGGCCGGCCAGATCCAGCAGATCATCGCCAGCGAGACGGCCGACTTCGTCCGCCGCTACCGCAGCGTTGATGCCCTGCCGGTCGAGGCCGTCGTGCGCACGGCCTTCAACCCCAACCTGAATCGGGCCTGGTTCGGCGCCGTGAACGAGGTGATTAACCAGATCACCATGCTGGCGATCATCCTCACCGGCGCCGCCCTGATCCGCGAGCGCGAACACGGCACCATCGAGCATCTGCTGGTGATGCCGGTGACGCCGTTCGAGATCATGGTCGGTAAGGTCTGGGCGATGGGATTGGTGGTGTTGGCCGCCGCGGCGTTCGCGCTGCGCTTCGTGGTCGAGGGTTGGCTCGACATTCCGATTCAGGGCTCGCTGCTGCTGTTTGCCAGTGGCGCCGCGCTGCACCTGTTTGCCGCGACGTCCATGGGCATCTTCTTCGGCACGGTGGCGCGCTCGATGCCGCAACTGGGTCTGCTGGTAATCCTCACGTTGATCCCACTGCAGATCCTCTCCGGTGGCGTGACCCCGCGCGAGAGCATGCCTGCGCTGATCCAGCACATCATGCTGGCGGCACCGACCACCCATTTCGTCGAACTGGCGCAGGCCATTCTCTTCCGCGGCGCTGGCGTCTCGGTGATCTGGCCACAACTGCTGGCGCTGCTGGCGATCGGCGCGGTTTTCTTCCTTGGCGCGTTGTCGCGGCTGCGGCAGTCGTTGCGTTAGCGGTCGTAGCCGGTAGACGGGTCAACCTCGGGCGACGGCTGCAGTTCGACCTCAAATACTGAACCGCACGCCGCGTGCTCGACGCCGGACAGCGCACCGACGAGCCGTAGCTGGTGCTCAAAGGTCGACTGGATCTGCGAGACCCGCGACACCATGCGGCGGCTAGCAATGCGCACGGCAGGGTCTTCGCTGGCCATCATCTCGAACGAGAAGGTGGTCACGGCCTCGCTCAGTTGCGACAGGCTGCGCGCTGTCATGCTCAGAAACTCGGCGAGTTGCTCGTTACAAGTGTGCATTCCATTGCCACCTAAGAGTTGATATCAGCATGATGTTACTGCATTTTCGCCACTTGCCTGCATCGCCGCTTTGGTTGAATAACCCTAACGTCAGGGTTGAGCCCAGACGCGTTCGCATCATGCACGGCAACTCATGAGCAAAACAGGCGAATCGACCTACCAGGCTTGGCAGGGCTCTGGCCAGCGGTTTGCCGGAACAATGCAGTCAGTCACCTTCATACCCGTTCGAAGCTCAGCGCCATGGGCGGGAATTTTTGTATTTTCGGCGGGTCTATCCTGCCGACATGCCAAGAGCCTGTAGCTCTGTAGCGCGCCAAGGAAGCCACTCAATCATGCGCATTCTCGTAACCGGCGGAGCCGGATTCATCGGCTCTGCTCTGATCCGCCATCTGATCAAAGACACCGGGCACAGCGTCCTTAACCTAGACAAGCTGACCTACGCCGGCAATCTCGAGTCGCTGGCCGAAGTCCACAGCAGCGACCGCTACCAATTCCTTCAAGCCGACATTGCCGATCGCGAGCGCGTCAGTGAAGCGCTGCTGGAATTCCAGCCGGACGCCATCATGCACCTGGCCGCCGAATCCCACGTTGATCGCTCAATTGACGGCCCGGCAGAGTTCATCCAGACCAACATCGTTGGCACGTATCAGCTGCTCGAGGCAACACGTGCCTATTGGCAGTCGCTGCCAGCCGAGCGCCGCGAAGCCTTCCGCTTCCACCACATCTCCACCGACGAGGTGTACGGCGACCTGCATGGCGTCGATGACCTGTTCACCGAAACCACACCCTACGCGCCCAGCTCGCCCTATTCGGCCAGCAAGGCCTCGTCGGATCATCTGGTCCGGGCCTGGCAGCGCACCTATGGGCTGCCGGTACTGATCACCAATTGCTCGAACAACTACGGGCCGTATCACTTCCCCGAGAAGCTGATCCCGCTGGTGATCTTGAACGCGCTGGATGGCAAGCCGCTGCCGGTCTACGGCAACGGCACCCAGGTACGTGACTGGTTGTTCGTCGAGGATCATGCCCGCGCCCTGTTCAAGGTGGTCAGCGAAGGCCAGGTCGGCGAGACCTACAACATCGGCGGTCACAACGAGCAAAAGAACATCGACGTGGTGCGCGGCATCTGCGCCTTGCTCGAAGAGCTGGCGCCGCAGAAGCCCGAAGGCCTTGAGCGTTTCGAGGATCTGATCACCTTCGTCAAGGACCGCCCCGGTCACGACCTGCGCTACGCCATTGACGCCAGCAAGATCGAGCGCGAGCTCGGTTGGGTCCCGCAAGAGACTTTCGAGACCGGCCTGCGCAAGACCGTGCAGTGGTATTTGAACAACCTCGAATGGTGCCGTCGCGTCCAGGACGGCAGCTATCAACGTGAGCGCCTCGGCGCCTTGGAGCAAAGCGCATGAAAGGAATCATCCTCGCCGGAGGCTCCGGCACCCGTCTGCACCCCATCACCCTGGGCGTATCCAAGCAGCTACTGCCGATCTACGACAAGCCGATGGCCTATTACCCAATATCGGTGCTGATGCTCGCCGGGATTCGCGACATCCTGCTGATTTCAACGCCGCAGGACCTGCCGCAGTACAAGAACCTGCTGAGTGATGGCAGCCAGTTCGGCGTGAACATCAGCTACGCCGAGCAGCCGTCGCCGGACGGTCTGGCCCAGGCCTTCTTGATCGGCGAAGAGTTCATTGGCGACGACTCGGTGTGCCTGATCCTCGGCGACAATATCTTCCATGGTCAGCACTTCACCGAGAAGCTGCAGCGTGCTTCGGCACAGAAGAAAGGCGCCACGGTATTCGGCTATTGGGTCAAGGATCCGGAGCGCTTCGGCGTGATCGATTTCGACGAAACCGGCAAAGCCCTGTCCATCGAAGAAAAGCCGGCGAAGCCGAAGTCCAGCTATGCCGTGACCGGTCTGTATTTCTACGACAACGATGTGATCGAGATCGCCAAGTCGATCAAGCCCTCGCCGCGCGGGGAGCTGGAAATCACTGACGTCAACAATGCCTATCTCAAGCGCGGCGACCTGAATGTCGAGCGCTTCGGCCGCGGCTTCGCCTGGCTCGACACCGGCACCCACGACAGCCTGCTGGAAGCCTCGCAGTACGTGCAGACCATCGAGCACCGTCAAGGTCTGAAGGTCGCGTGCCTGGAAGAGATCGCCTATCAGCACAAGTGGATCGACCGCGAACAGCTGTTGCAGCGCGCCGATGCCCTGGGCAAGACCGGCTACGGCCAGTATCTGTTCAAGCTGGCGGGTGAAGACGCATGAAGGTCATCGAAACCGACATTCCCGATGTGCTGATTATCGAGCCCAAGGTCTTCGGCGACGAACGCGGTTTCTTCTACGAGAGCTTCAACGCGGCCGCTTTCGAAGCGGCCACGGGGCTCAAGCGCCAGTTCGTCCAGGACAATCATTCCAAGTCCCAGCGCGGCGTGCTGCGGGGCCTGCACTATCAAATTCAGCAGCCCCAGGGAAAATTGGTGCGGGTCGTAGCCGGCGAAGTATTCGATGTCGCGGTGGACCTGCGCCGCAGCTCGCCGACGTTCGGTCGCTGGGTCGGCACCCGCCTGAGTGCCGATAACCAGCGCCAGCTGTGGGTCCCGGAAGGCTTTGCTCATGGTTTTGTGGTGCTCAGCGAGAGCGCCGAATTCCTCTACAAGACCACCGACTACTACGCGCCAGCCCATGAGCGCTCGTTGCTCTGGAATGACCCGCAAATCGGCATCGACTGGCCCTTCACCGAGCCACCCCAGCTTTCGAAGAAAGATATCGACGGCAAAGTACTCAGCGAAGCGGAGCTGTTTGCATGAAAATCCTCGTCACCGGTAGTTCGGGGCAACTGTCTCGGGAGCTGCAACTGGCGCTTGCCGGTGAAGGAAAAGTGCTCGCGCTGGGTCACAAGCTGCTGGACCTGGCCGAGCCGGCGCAGATTCGTCGACAGGTTCGCCTTTTGCGTCCCGACCTGATCATCAACGCGGCCGCCTACACCGCGGTTGACCCCGCGCAAGACGACCGTGAGCGAGCCTTTGCAGTGAACGCTATCGGCCCTGGTGTGCTCGCAGAGGAAGCGGCAGCCCTGGGTGTACCGCTGATCCACTATTCCACCGACTACGTCTTCGACGGCCGCAAGAACGGGCCCTACAGTGAAGAAGATGTGCCGGCCCCGCTGAGCGTATACGGAGCGAGCAAACTGGCCGGTGAACAAGCAATTCAGGCCGTCGGCGGCGACCATCTGATCCTGCGCACCAGCTGGGTCTACTCGTTGCACGGGCGCAACTTTCTGCTGACCATGCGACGCCTGCTCCAGGAACGCGACTCGCTGTCGGTGGTCGACGATGAGATCGGCGCGCCAACCTGGGCCGGCACCATCGCAGCGGTCACCGCCGAGATGGTACGCAAACGGCGCAGCGGTGTAGGTGGGCCCAGCGGGCTCTATCATCTGACCGCCAGAGGGGAGACGTCTTGGTACGGCTTCGCCTGCCACATCGCTCAACACCTGCAGAGCCAGGGCCTGCTGCGCGCAAGGATCGAGCCGATCCTGTCTGCCAACTACCCCACGGCGGCTCAGCGGCCGCTCAATTCCCGCCTCAGCTGCGCGCGCCTGCAGCGCGATTGGCAGATCACCTTGCCAGACTGGGAAACCGCCCTGCAGCAGTGCCTTGGCACTATGCCCCATGCTCAAGCGGATCACAGCGCACCGACTGCACAAAGCGTCTGACTGCACAAAGCGTCTGATAGTACCGACGCCGCCCCGGGCGACTGTGCCGCTCACCCAGCCGCAAGCACCAAAGCGGGTCGGACGTGCATAATGGCGCCCGAACCACAGGCGCATCTGCATGACTTCACCCGATTCTCCCCGCCGCCCTCGCTGGCGCAACCTGGCCGTGGTTGCATTGTTGTTGGCGCCGCTGCTGTGGCCGCTGCAGCAACTGGCCAACCGTTATTACAGCAACGAGCTGATCGAGCAGAACCGCCAGACGCTCGATCTCTACGTCGCCAACCTGCTCGGCTCGCTGCGCCGCTACGAAGTGCTGCCGCGCATCCTCGGTGATCTGCCGACCCTGCGCACGGCGCTGCGTCAGCCCGACAACCCAGCCGCCAAGGATCAGGCCAACCGCCTGTTGGATCAGCTGCGCAAGGAAACCGGCGCCGATGTGATCTATCTGATGGCGCCGGACGGCGACACGCTGGCCGCATCGAACTGGAACGAGGAAGACAGCTTCATCAGTCGGAACTTCGCCTTCAGGCCCTACTTCCGCGAAGCCATGGCCGGCCAACTGGGCCGCTTCTTCGGCCTCGGCACCACCTCGGGCAAACGCGGCTACTACTTCGGCGCCGCTGTCCGCGACGGCGACGAGATCCTAGGCGTGCTGGTGGTCAAGGTGGACCTGGACCATACCGAGACGCTATGGGGCAGCACGCCCGAGCAACTGATGGTGACCGACAGTTTCGGCGTGGTGATCCTCACCTCGAAACCGGAATGGCGGTTTCGCGCCAGCCGTGCACTGGATATCGAGGAGCGCGAGCAGATCGCCTCTGAACGTCCCTATCCAACGCTCGAACCCCGTGACCTGACGCTCGATATCGATACCTGGCTGATTCAGAGCCGTGAACTCAAGGAAACCGGTTGGACGGTGCGCATCCTGGCGCCGATCAGCCTGGTCGAACGACCCGTGCAGACGGTCGTCGCGATCGGCGCGGCCACCCTCGCAGCGCTCTTGCTGTTGCTTGGCCTGCTGATGCAGCGGCGTCGCCATTACCTCGAGCGTATCGCCCTCGATGCCAAAGCGCGGCAACAACTCGAGCGCCGCGTGCAAGAACGGACCTACGACCTGGAAGCCCTGAACAGCCGACTCAAGGAAGAGGTGCTGGAACGCGAGCAAGCTCAGCAGGAGCTGGTCCGCGCTCAGGACGAGTTGCTGCAGGCCGGCAAGCTATCGGCGCTCGGCACCATGTCGGCGAGCATCAGCCATGAACTCAACCAGCCGCTTGGAGCGATTCGCAGCTACGCCGACAACGCCGGCGTCCTGCTCGACCAGCAGCGAAACGACGAGGCGCGCGACAACCTTCGGTTGATCAGCGAACTGACCGCGCGCATGGCTTCGATCATCGCTCATCTGCGGGCCTTCGCCCGCCGCGACCGCCATGCCCCGGAGCGGGTTGCGCTGCAGCCGGCGCTGGACGATGCGCTGGCGTTACTGGCCAAGCGGCGTCAGGCCATGGGCGTAGAACTGATTCGTGACCTACCGGACGCCACACTCTGGGTTCAGGCCGGCGAGACGCGGCTACGGCAGATTATCTCCAACCTGTTGAGCAACGCCTTGGACGCGCTGGTCGAGCGCCCGCCGGTGCGTCGCATCTGGCTGCGCGCCGAGCGGCAGGGCGAGGGTGTGCTGCTGACCTTGCGCGATAACGGACCGGGCTTTTCCGACGAGGCGATGCAACGGGCCCGCGAGCCCTTCTTCACCACCAAGACCAGCGCTCAGGGGTTGGGGCTGGGGCTGGCCATCTGCGATACCCTGGCCCGAGCCCTGGACGGTGAACTGATCCTGGCCAACCATCCAGAGGGCGGCGCGCAGATCAGTCTTTACCTGCATTGCGCCGACCCCGGTGTCGCCTTTCCAAGCGAGGACTAGCATGACCCACCCGATCGACCCGCAGACTCAGGTCATCCTGGTCGATGACGATCCCCATCTGCGTAAGGCACTGAGCCAGACCCTCGACCTCGCCGGGCTAAAGGTGCTGAGCCTGAGCGATGCACGCGGCCTTCCAGGCATGCTGCCAGTGGAGTGGGGCGGCGTAGTGGTCAGCGACATCCGCATGCCCGGCATAGACGGCCTGGAGCTGCAGCAACAACTACATGCGATCGACCGCGAGCTACCGGTGCTGCTGATTACCGGCCATGGTGATATCCAGCTGGCGGTTCAAGCCATGCGCGCCGGTGCCTATGACTTTCTTGAGAAACCCTTCCCCAGCGAGGCACTGCTCGACAGCGTCCGTCGCGCCCTCGCCCTACGCCAGTTGGTGCTCGACAACCGCAGCCTACGCCTGGCCCTGGCCGACCGTCAGCAGTTGTCGACCCGGCTTCTAGGCCAATCACCTGCCATGCAGCGCCTTCGTGAGCAGATCGGCGCGCTTGCCGGGACCCAGGCCGACGTACTCATCCTTGGCGAAACCGGCGCGGGAAAAGAGGTGGTAGCCCGTGCGCTGCACGACCTTTCAAGTCGCCGCAACGGGCCGTTCGTGGCGATCAATGCCGGGGCGCTGGCCGAGTCGGTGGTCGAAAGCGAGCTGTTCGGGCACGAAGCCGGAGCCTTTACCGGCGCGCAAAAACGCCGTATCGGCAAGTTCGAGTTCGCCAACGGTGGCACCCTGTTCCTAGACGAGATCGAGAGCATGAGCCTGGATGTCCAGGTAAAGCTGCTGCGCATGCTGCAGGAGCGGGTCGTCGAGCGACTCGGCGGTAACCAGTCGATCCCGCTGGACATCCGGGTGATCGCCGCGACCAAGGAGGATCTGCGCCACGCCGCCGACCAGGGCCGCTTCCGCGCCGATCTCTATTACCGCCTGAATGTCGCCCCCCTGCGCATCCCGCCGCTGCGCGAACGCAGCGAGGACCTGCTGTTCCTGTTCCAGCATTTTGCCGAGACCGCCGCCAACCGCCACGCCCTGCCGATCCGTGAGCTGCGTCCGGAGCAGCGTGCACAGCTGCTTCGGCATGCCTGGCCGGGCAATGTGCGTGAATTGCAGAACACCGCCGAACGCTTCGCGTTGGGGCTTGAACTGGGTCTCGATGATCCCACTCGTGCTGCTGAAGCCAGCGGTACCGACTCAGCCCACGGGCTTGGCGAGCAGGTAGACGCGTTCGAGCGCGCCCTGATCGCAGCCGAACTCGCGCGGCCCCATGGCTCGCTGCGCAGCGTTGCTGAGGCCCTGGGTCTGCCGCGCAAGACGCTACACGACAAACTGCGCAAGCACGGCCTGGTGTTCAATGATGCTGGCGGAACCCCGCCCGAGGATAACGAATAGCTGGCGGATTTCCGCCAAGGCTTCGTTCACTGCAATCAAATCATAGCTTCCATGGCCAAGCCGACATAGTTTGGACATTTTTATCTGGCTGAATGGCGGCGTCTTGCCCTGGTATTGCAACCTGACGAAACCTGCGAGCTAGACGCATTAGGCTGAGAAACATTCGTCAGTATTTAGCCATCATGCGAGTAAACTGCCGCCTCACGGGCGCCAGTTGCACGCATCTGGCACAGCACTTGCTCCCGCAAACTCCATGAACCGGCAAGTCCAGCCGCAATCCGGCGCGGCGATTTATTCAATGGCGCCTAGACTTGTCTTGCTGGTTACAGCCGAGCTCCTGCCTGATTGCAGCGGCTCATCCACAACAAGAGGAAACACAACAATGTTCAAACTGACTGCCACAGCGCTCGCCTGTGCTCTGTCCCTCGGTATCGCAAGCCTGGCCCAGGCCGCCGACCCGATCCTGATCAAGTTCTCCCACGTAGTTGCCGAAAACACCCCGAAAGGCCAGGGTGCCGTCATGTTCAAGAAGCTCGTTGAAGAGCGTCTGCCCGGCAAGGTGGAAGTCCAGGTTTACCCGAACTCTTCCCTGTTCGGCGACGGCAAGGAAATGGAAGCGCTGCTGCTGGGCGACGTACAGCTGATCGCTCCGTCGCTGGCCAAGTTCGAGCATTACTCTAAGGGCGTTCAGGTGTTCGACCTGCCGTTCCTGTTCGACGACATCCAGGCGGTTGACCGCTTCCAGCAGAGCGATGCCGGCCAGAAGCTGCTGAGCTCGATGGAAGACAAGAACATCACCGGCCTGGCCTACTGGCACAACGGCATGAAGCAGCTGTCCGCCAACAAGGAACTGCGTGAGCCGAAAGACGCCCGTGGTCTGAAGTTCCGCGTACAGGCCTCCGCCGTGCTGGATGAGCAGTTCAAGGCCCTGCGCGCCAATCCGCGCAAGATGAGCTTCGCCGAGGTCTATCAGGGCCTGCAGACTGGCGTGGTCAACGGTGCCGAGAACCCTTACTCGAACATCTACTCCCAGAAGATGCATGAAGTGCAGAAGCACATCACCGAGTCCGACCACGGTCTGCTCGACTACATGCTGATCACCAACACCAAGTTCTGGGACGGTCTGCCGGAAGACGTTCGCACCGAGCTGGACCAGATCATCGACGAAGTCACCGTTGAGGTGAACAAGCAGGCCGATGACCTGAACCAGAAAGCCAAGCAGGACATCCTGGCTGCTGGCACCACCGAAATCCTCGTCCTGACTCCGGAAGAGCGTGCCAAGTGGCGCGAAGCCATGAAGCCCGTTTGGAGCAAGTTCGAGAATGACATCGGTGCCGACCTGATCAAGGCCGCCGAAGAAGCCAACAAGGCCCAGTAAGGCCTTGCCGGAGGGCAGCCACAAGCTGCCCTCCGCGTTCCGACTAGAGCAATACCAGCGACATCGACAGACCAGTGAAAAGACAACCCAGCCAGGCAGCACCTACGGCGCGGTGATCCCGAGCCAGCTGCCTGTACAACAAGAGTTTTTCATTGCTCTGTCACCCGGTTACCCCACCGGCCCATGGCGCACGTTCTGTACGCCCACCGAAACAATGCAATCCATCAGGAGATGTCATCCATGAACGCCCTCTGGCGCGTCTGGGACCACTTCGAAGAAGCGTTTATCGCCTTCCTTCTGGCCGCCATGACCTTGGTGACCTTCGTATACGTGGTCTTGAACAACCTCTACACCGTGTTCTACAGCCTCGGCGATCGCTACGAGGGTGCCAGCGATCTGTTCTTCGCCATGGGTGACTTCACCATCGGCCTGGCGCAAGAGATGACCTGGAGCACGGCACTGACCAAGGCACTATTCGCCTGGCTGATCTTTTCCGGCCTGGCATACGGTGTGCGCACCGCCGGCCATATCGGCATCGACGCACTGGTCAAACTCGCGCCGCGCCACATCCAGCGCTACATCGGCTTCGTTGCCTGCCTGTTCTGCCTCGGTTATGCAGGCATGCTGGCCTTCGCCAGCTTCAATTGGATTTCGGCGCTGTTCACCGCCGACATCGGCGCGGAAGACCTCGGTCATTTCGGGATCAAGCAGTGGCACATCGGCATGATCGTGCCGATTGGCTTCGCCATGGTCTTCCTCCGTTTCGCCGAAATCTTCGTACGCATCCTGCGTAACGAGCAAACCGGCCTGGGCCTGGCAGACGAAGCCGCCGAAGCCGCGAAACTGGGCGCAGAGGAGCCGAAGTAAATGACCATCCTGTTCCTCTTTGTCGCGCTCTTCGCGCTGATGTTTATCGGCGTGCCGGTGGCCGTTTCCCTCGGTCTGGCCGGTTCGCTGACCATCCTGCTGTTCAGCCCGGATTCGGTCACCTCGCTGGCGATCAAGCTGTTCGAGACGTCCGAACACTACACGCTGCTGGCCATCCCGTTCTTCTTGCTGGCTGGCGCATTCATGACCACCGGTGGCGTCGCCAAGCGACTCATCGATTTCGCCAACGCCAGCGTTGGCCACATCCGCGGTGGCCTGGCCATCGCGGCGGTACTGGCTTGCATGCTGTTCGCCGCGCTGTCCGGGTCGTCGCCAGCAACGGTAGCGGCGGTCGGCTCAATCGCCATCGCCGGTATGGTTCGTTCCGGCTACCCCCAGGCTTTCGGCGCCGGCATCGTCTGTAACGCCGGCACGCTGGGCATCCTGATCCCACCGTCGATCGTCATGGTGGTCTACGCCGCCGCGACTGAAACCTCGGTCGGTAAGCTGTTCATGGCCGGCGTCGTGCCGGGCCTGCTGCTGGGTATCGCGCTGATGGCCGCCATCTACATCATCGCGGTGAAAAAGAACCTGCCGGCGCTGCCGCGAGCCACCTTCCGCGAGTGGCTCTCTGCCGCACGCAAGGCGGTCTGGGGTCTGCTGCTGATGGTGATCATCCTCGGCGGTATCTACTCCGGCATGTTCACCCCCACGGAAGCGGCTGCAGTGGCGGCTGTGTACTCAGCTTTCATCGCGCTGTTCGTCTACAAGGACATCACGATACGTGATTGCCCGACGGTACTGCTGGAGTCGGGCAAGCTGTCGATCATGCTGATGTTCATCATCGCCAACGCCATGCTCTTCGCGCATGTGCTGACGACTGAACAGATCCCGCAGCAGATCACTGCCATGGTGCTCGAGGCCGGTCTGCAGCCCTGGATGTTCCTGCTGGTCGTGAACATCGTCCTGCTGGTCGCCGGTGCATTCATGGAACCGTCGGCCATCATCCTGATCCTGGCACCGATCCTGTTCCCGATTGCGATGGAACTGGGCATCGACCCGATCCACTTGGGCATCATCATGGTGGTGAACATGGAAATCGGCCTGATCACGCCTCCGGTGGGCCTGAACCTGTTCGTCGCCTCGGCCGTGACCGGCATGCCGGTCACTCAGGTAATCCGTGCGGTCATGCCGTGGCTGGCGATGATGCTGGCCTTCCTCGTCCTCATCACCTACGTGCCGTCGATCTCGCTGGCGCTGCCGAATCTGTTAGGCATGTAACGCCGTTTGTAGCACCGCTTCCCTATTGGCCCGGCTTATGCCGGGCTTTTTTTGCCCGCGCTACAGCGCAAGCACATCTGCAGGACGCCGGCGAAACCAGCCCGTCAGGGAGAGGCGGTCGGTATGGGTGACCAGCACTTCGTGAGGGAACTCGCCAGACAGGAAAACCAGGAGATCACCCGCAAGCGGGGGAATGTCGCGCTGCGAGCCGTCAGCGAAATGCATGCGCAACTCTCCTCCATCAGCGGGTTGCCAGCCCGGGTTGAGGTAGACCACCGCGGTGACGCAGCGGCTGTCATCGTCACGGAAGCGATCCAGATGCGTCTGATAGAAAGCACCCGGCGGGTACAGGGCGAAATGGCATTCGAACTCTTCCAGACCGAGGAACAGCGTCTGGTTCATGCGTAATCGAAGCCCATCCATCAGCTCCAGATAGCAGTCACACAACGGAGACTGGCCTGGTTCGAGCCATTGAATCTGATCGCCACGTATTCCTTCGCGAATGGTCAGCGCATCGCCGCGGCCGATACCGGCCGGGGCCAGGGCACCTTGTGCCTCACGCTTGCGGCACTCCGCTGCCAAACCGAGGGTCAGATCATCTGACAGGAACGAATGACGTAGCGACCAGCCATGCTCGGCGAGGTCGTCAATGATGGGATCGAACTGCAAGGAAGAGACTCCGAAAGGACTGCGTGGAGTCTAGCAGCAGCGCTTTCGCGCCTCGACAGCAGCCGTCAGGGCGCTGAAAATAAACTGCCCGCCAGACAGGAGCTTCCATGCGCGCTTTAATCGCTTGTGTATTACTTGCCTTCAGCTTGAACACCCTCGCCGATACCTACGACGAGCTGTACGAGACCGCTGGCTGGACCGAACAACGCGCCAATTTCAGCGATGCCCTGACCGCCGCTCAACAGCGCTACAAGAACACCCTGCCACCCGCCGTTTACCAGGCGCTGGTTACCAACAGCAATCGCCGTTTCGCGGTTAACGCCATCGATCAGCGGGCCAAGCAGGCGCTGCGGGAGAGCCTCGCCAATCCGCAACCAGCGCTGGAGTTTTTCCAATCTCCGCTCGGCCACAAGGTGGTCGCGGCCGAGACGTTGGCCGGACGCCGCGAGCAGCTGGCCAGATACGAAAACGGCATTCCGCGAATGGAGGCCGGCAGCAACCGGCAGCTGTTGATCCGTCATCTGGCCCAGGCGCTGCCGGCTGCCGAAGCCGGTGCTGAGGTCAGCCTGGCGTTGGCCGGTGTCGCAGCCGACAGCCTCAGCCAGATGATTCCGGGCTTGCTCGGCGGCGGCCAGGCGCAGGGCCTGCTCGACAGCCAACGCGAGCGTTTGCAGCAACAGGTCGAGAGCGACCTGGACAACACGCTGCTGTATATCTATCGCGACCTCTCCGATGCCGAACTGGAGGAATTTGTCCAGTTCGCCCAGTCGGAGGCCGGTCAGCGCTATTACAGCGCAGCGCTGCAAGCCCTTCGTGCCGGGCTTGCGGTCGGATTGAGCGGCAACGAGACTCAGGCGTAAGCGAGCTCTCAGCCAACGCGCTGAGCTACTTCAAGCGCTCGCTGAGAAACTCGAAATATTCACGGCGGAGGGCTTCCTGCTCATTGACCAGGTGATGCCTCGCTGCGGGTAGCCGAAGAATCTCAGGGGCAGCGAACTTGTCTTGCAGGACCGGCAGGTTGTGTTGCCAGTCGACCGTCATGTCGGCCTCTCCCTGAACAATCAGCGGGCTGTACAGGCTGGCAGGCGCGCCTTCGATACGCTGGATCCAGCGCGACAGCGCGCCCACCCAGGCGGTCGGTAGGATATCGGGCTGCAGCGGATCGTGACTCTGGATGAACTGGAGAAACGCCGGATCGCCTGAGTTTTCACTGAAGCGCCGGGGAATCTGCTGGACGAAGCGTCGCATCACTTCATAACTGAAGCGTGACCATCCCCAGGCCCGTGGCCGCACCAAGGGCGCCAGCAGAATGCTCTGCCCCAGCGCTGGGTGCACCGGCTGGCAGAGCAGGTAATCCAGCACGATGGCGGCGCCAGTGCTCTGCCCCAGCAAATGCCAAGGATGCGGCAGATTCATCGCAGCGGCTTCTTGCAGCAAGCCCTGCAGCACGGCCTGGTATTCATCGAATTCATTGATGCTGGCGCGAGGCCCGCTGGAAAGTCCATGCCCCGGCAGGTCGCAGGCGAGCACGGCGAAGCCCATGCGCAACCCCCAATCCACTACGTGCCGGTACAGGCCCATATGGTCGTAGTAGCCGTGCAGGACCAGCAGTGTCGCGACCGGCTGATCGGGGCACCACGCTTGTGCCACCACCTCATAACCGTGTACCTGAAACCGGCCAAGGCGCCGCTGGATACCGCCGTGGTGAGGCAGATCCAACCCATAGTAGGCCTGATAGAAGCGTGCATCGGCGGTAAGCTCAGCCGCGTGGCGAAGTGGGCTTAATTGCGCGCGGAGTGCGTCGGGATCGATTCGCGAAGGCATGAGCGGTTTTCTTGCTAGGAGTAAGCGAGATATTCAGCTCTGCAGCGCGACGTGGCAAGCTGGCGCATCCATCCAAGAGTCCCATCATGTCCGTACGCAACAAGTATCTGATCGCAGCGCTCGTTGCCCTACTCTGGGGTGGCGCCATGCTGGCTGCCTTCTGGTGGTTCGAGGCGCGCTACCTGCGACCGTTCGAGAACGAGCGGGCCGAGCTGTTCTCCGGCGATCAGCTGGCATTGCCCGAGTCGCTGAGCGGCGCCGGGCCGGTTCGTGTGGTGCACTTCTGGGATCCGGCCTGCCCCTGCAATGCAGGCAACCAGCAGCACCTGGCCGAACTAATGCAACGCTTCGGTGGGCGGGGCGTCAGCTTTTATGCGCTGCAAAAGCCGGGCAGCCAGGGCCGCTTGCCGGAACAGCTGGCCGGTCTGCAGCCGCTCGCTGATCTGCCGGGGGCAAGCAGCCTGCCTGCCAGTCCGGCGGTTGGGATATGGGATACCGATGGACGACTGGTGTACATCGGGCCCTATAGCGAAGGGGCCGTGTGCAGCTCCGACAACAGCTTTATCGAGCCCATCCTCGAGGCGGTGCTGGCTGGCCGTCCGGTCAAGGCGACGCACTCGCTCGCGGTGGGTTGTTTCTGTGACTGGGCACCTCCGCCGGTCGCTGAGTCCTCAGCGAACCAGCGGTCAGCGGATAGCCGCTGACCGCCAGCAGCGCCGGTCAGCTGTGCGCCGAGGGTGGCGTCGTTACCTTGCGACTGTCGATCACCTGACGCCAGGTCGGGTTGGCGTTGGTGTCATCCATTGCCTGGCGCATCGCACGTACACGGCGCTTCTCGGCGCGACGGCCGATGTACCAAGCAATGAAGGTCGCCAGCGACACCACCAGCAGGATCAAGCTGGCAACTGCGTTGATCTCAGGCTTCACACCGAGGCGCACCGCCGAGAAAATCTCCATTGGCAGCGTCGTTGCGCCTGGACCGGAGACGAAGCTGGCCAGGACCAGATCATCCAGCGACAGGGCGAACGAGAGCATGCCACCGGCCGCCAGTGACGGCGCGATCATCGGCATGGTGATCAGGAAAAACACCTTCCAGGGCCGTGCCCCGAGGTCCATTGCTGCTTCCTCGATGGACTGGTCAAGTTCACGCAACCTCGCCATTACGACTACGGCGACATAAGCCGAGCAGAAGGTGGTATGGGCGATCCAGATGGTGACGATGCCGCGCTGGGCGGGCCAGCCGATCAGCTGCGCCATGGCCACGAACAAGAGCAGCAACGACAGACCGGTGATTACTTCCGGCATCACCAGCGGCGCCGTGACCAGACCGCCAAACACGGCGCGCCCACGAAAGTTGGGTATCCGCGTCAGCACGAAGGCGGCCATGGTGCCCAGCGCAACCGCGGCAATGGCGGTGTAGAAAGCGATCTCCAGCGACCGCATGACCGCGCCCATCAACTGGCTATTGTCCAGCAAACCCGCGTACCACTTCAGCGACCAGCCGCCCCACACCGTTACCAGCCGCGAGGCATTGAAGGAGTAGATGACCAGCAACACCATGGGCAGGTAGATGAACAACAATCCGAGGACCAGGATCAGGTTGGAAAAGCTGTAACGCTTCATAGCTTGCCCTCCAGTTCCTTGGTTTGGTTGCGGTTGAACAGAATGATCGGTACCAAAAGGATCGCCAACATCACCACCGCCAATGCAGACGCTACCGGCCAGTCGCGGTTATTGAAGAACTCCTGCCACAGCACCTTGCCGATCATCAGCGTCTCCGGCCCGCCGAGCAGTTCGGGAATCACGAATTCGCCCACCACCGGAATGAATACCAGCATGCAGCCGGCGATGATGCCGTTCTTGGACAGCGGCACGGTGATCTTCCAGAAGCTGGTCAGATTGCGCGCACCGAGGTCAGAGGCAGCCTCCAGCAAGCTGAGGTCATGCTTCACCAGGTTGGCGTAGAGCGGCAGGATCATGAATGGCAGGTAGGAATACACCACGCCGATATAGACGGCGAGATCGGTGTTCAAGATGCGCAGCGGCTCGTCGATCAGGCCCAGTCCCTGCAGCAGGCCATTGAGAATGCCGTTGCTGCTGAGAATGCCCATCCAGGCGTAGACGCGAATCAGGATCGCAGTCCAAGTCGGCATCATGATTAGCAGCAGCAGTACGGTCTGTAGATCCTTGCGCGCCCGGGCGATGGCGTAGGCCATGGGATAGCCGACCAGCAGGCAGATCAGCGTGCTGAAAAAGGCAATCTTCAACGAGCCGGCGTAAGCAGCCCAATAGAGGTCGTCTTCACTGAGGAAGATGTAGTTGCTCAGGTTGATGATGACCTGCAGCTGCTGTTCGGCGTAGGCGAAAACCTCGGTATAGGGAGGAATCGCCACATCGGCTTCGGCGAAGCTGATCTTCAGTACGATCACGAACGGCAGAAGGAAGAACAGCACCAGCCATACGAAGGGTACGCCGATGACCAGTCGACGCCCCGGGTTCAGACGCGAGCGGCTCATGCCTGCAACACCACGCCGCTGTCGTCCCACCAGTAGACAAACACTTCCTCCTCCCAGGTCGGCAGCTTCACGTGTCGTTCGGCGTTGGCCATGAATGCCTGCAGGATGCCGCCGGATGGCATCTGGATGTAATAGACCGAATGACCGCCCAGGTAGGCGATGTCATAGACCACACCCTTGGACCAGTTATAGCCAGGCCGTTGCAGCTCAGGGAGTTCGGTGCCGATCAGCAGCTTTTCGGGGCGAATTGCATAGGTGATCTGCTTGTCCTGGGCGCGAGTGCTGATGCCGTGACCGACGTAGATCGGGTTTTCCAGGCCAGGGCAGGCGATAACGGCATGGTCTTCCATGTCCTCGACCAACTCGCCGTCGAAGAGGTTGACGTTGCCGATGAACTCGCAGACCAAGCGGCTCGCCGGGGTCTCGTAGATGTCCATCGGGCTGCCGACCTGAGCGATCCAGCCGAGGTGCATGATGGCGATGCGCTCGGCCATGGTCATGGCCTCTTCCTGGTCGTGGGTGACCATCACGCAGGTTACGCCGACGCGCTCGATGATCTGCACCAGCTCCAGCTGCATCTGCGAGCGCAGTTTCTTGTCCAGCGCGCCCATCGGTTCATCCAGCAGCAACAGCTTGGGTCGCTTGGCCAGGGATCGGGCCAAGGCAACACGCTGGCGCTGGCCGCCAGAGAGCTGATGCGGCTTGCGCTTGGCGTACTGGCTCATCTGCACCAGACTGAGCATTTCATCGACGCGCGTCTTTACCTCATCTTTCGACAGGCCATCCTGCTTCAGGCCGAAGGCGATGTTCTGCTCGACACTCATGTGCGGGAACAATGCGTAGGACTGGAACATCATGTTGATGGGCCGCTCGTAGGGCGGCATATCGGTGATGTCCTGGCCGTCGAGGAAGATCCGTCCTTCAGTGGGCCGCTCGAAGCCTGCCAGCATGCGCAGCAAAGTGGACTTGCCCGAGCCCGATCCTCCAAGCAGGGCAAAGATTTCGCCTTGGTGAATGCTCAATGAGACATCATCGACCGCCACCGTTTCGTCGAACTTCTTGGTGACGCGGTCGATCTTCAGCAGCACCTGCTTGTTCTGGCTCTCACCGGTGAGGGCCTTTTTGTAGGCGCTGGAGGCAACGGCCATGCGCAAACTCCCGATTGGAATAATGGACCCGGACGGCGCCGGGAAATGACACGCTGTAAGGCAAGACGGAAGACCAGCAATGGCTCCCGCCTTGCCCGGTGTTGCTATTGGCCGGACTTCACCTTGGTCCAGGTGCGGGTCATCAGGCGGTTGATCTTCTGCGGCAGCTCTGCGGAGACGTACAGGCGATCCAGCACAGCTTGCGGCGGATAGACCGACGGATCGTTACGGACCTCCTGGTCCATCAGTTCCCCTGCCTTGATGTTGGGGTTGGCATAGCCAACATAATCACTGACCGACGCGATCACCTGAGGGTCGAGCAGGTAATTGATGAAGGCATGGGCTTCGTCGACATTCTGTGCGTCGGAGGGAATGGCCAGCATGTCGAACCAGAGATTGCCGCCTTCTTTGGGGATGGCGTAGGCAATGTCGATGCCTTTACCGGCTTCGTCGGCGCGCGCCGACGCCTGGAAAATGTCCCCGGAAAAGCCGGCGGCGATGCAGATGTTGCCGTTGGCCAAGTCCGATATGTACTTGGATGAATGGAAATAACGGACGTACGGGCGAATTTCGAGCAACTTCGCCTCAGCTTTGGCGTAGTCGTCCGGATCGGTGCTGTTGGGATCCAGGCCCAGGTAGTTGAGCATCGCCGGGATCATTTCATCAGGCGAGTCGAGAAGGGCAATGCCGCAGCCGGCAAGCTTCTTGGCGTTCTCCGGCTCGAACAGAACGGCCCAGGAATCTACCTTCTCGATGCCTAGCGCAGCGGTGACCTGTTCAACGTTGTAACCGATGCCATTGGTGCCCCAGAGATAGGGCGCGGCGTAGGCATTGCCCGGATCGTTCTTCTCGAGCTGCTTAAGCAGTGCGGGATCCAGCTGTTCCCAGTTGGGCAGCTTGCTCTTGTCCAGTTTCTGGAAAGCGCCAGCGCGAATCTGTTTGCCGAGGAAATGGTTGGAAGGCACCACCACGTCATAGCCGGTACGACCAGCGAGCAGTTTGCCTTCGAGGGTTTCGTTTGAATCGAAGACGTCATAGACCGGCTTGATACCGGTCTTCTCTTCGAATTCTTCCAGCGTTGTTTCGCCGATGTAATCGGACCAGTTGTAGATATGCACCGTGGCAGCCTGAGCGGATGCAGCACCGCTGACCGCAGCGGCTATAAGAAGCGACTTCAATGTCGAGCGCATGAGAGTGTCCTCTTAGTGCAGACCGCGCGATCAGTGGGCGAAAGGCGGGCTATTTATTGGAAAAACCTCTAAAAATCAACTGGCGCGTTGTAATGGCGAGACGATCAGGCTCAAAGGGTGCGCTACAGCCAGACCGCAAGCCAGAATTACAAATCTGAACTGCCCCTTTCGAGGCACTGATGAGTGCCTCGCGCAGGCCCGCAAGCAGACCTGGCGAGGCGGCTGGATCAACGACCGGATTTGATCTTGGTCCAGCTGCGGGTCATGGTGCGCTGGGTCTTCGGATCAAGGTCCGGGAAGGTGTAGAGCTTTTGCAGCACGGCCTGGCTCGGGTAAACGCCCGGGTCGGTACGAATTGCTTCATCCACCAGCGGGGTGGCCGCCGCGTTGCCGTTGGGGAACTGCACATAGTTGGTGATGGAGGCCATCACCTCAGGCTTCATCAGATAATTGAGGAAGACATGGGCGTTGTCGACGTTGTTCGCATCAGCCGGGATCGCGAGCATGTCGAAGAAAGTGCCTGCGCCTTCCTTGGGAATGTTGTAGTTGACCTTGACCGTATTGCCGGCTTCTTCGGCACGCGCTTTGGCCTGGTAGATGTCGCCGGAATAGCCGATGGCGACGCAGACGTTGCCGTTGGCCAAGTCCGAGATGTACTTCGAGGAATGGAAATAGGCCACGTCCGGACGGATCTGCATGAACAGCTCTTCAGCCTTCTTCAGCTCGTCAGATTTGGTGGTGTCTGGCTTGTAGCCCAGGTAATGCAGTGCTGCAGGGAGGATTTCGGTGGGTGAATCGAGAAACGAGACGCCGCAGGATTTCAGCTTTTCCATGTTTTCCGGCTTGAACACCAGATCCCAGGAATCAACCGGTGCGTCTTCACCTAACGCGGCCTTGACCTTCTCCGGGTTGTAGCCGATGCCGATGGTGCCCCACATGTACGGCACTGCGTACTGGTTGCCTGGATCGCTCGGCTGCAACGCCTTGAGCAGGTCCTTGTCGAGGTTTTCCCAGTTCGGCAGCTTGCTCTTGTCGAGCTTCTGGAACACGCCCGCCTTGATCTGCTTGGCCAGGAAGGGGTTGGACGGTACGACTACGTCATAGCCGGAGCTGCCCGCCAGCAGCTTGGCCTCCAGGACTTCGTTGCTGTCGAACACGTCGTAGACGACCTTGATCCCGGTTTCCTTGGTGAAGTTCTCCAAGGTGTCTTCGGCGATATAGTCGGACCAGTTATAGACGTGCAGCACCTTGTCTTCGGCCTGCGCAGCGCCGGCAACCGCGCCAGCCAGCGTCATCGCAAGTAGGGTCTTGGCAAAGGGTTTCATCCGTGCAGCTCCTGTTGTAGTCATATGTTGGGCTGTGGACAGGTCACACAGGGCGGCGGCGACGCCTACCCCGTTGTGCCTGGTGCAGCTAATGGCTGTGCCGGCATCGACACACCCTCGGTAAGTCAGGCCAAAGCACGCGCGCAGTCTGGCAAGGTCAATGGCTGTTTTTCAACCGCTTGCGTGCGCTTCGCTTGCATACTTTTCCAGTCGATCCTTGGTGCCGGTAGCATCCTGCCGGCGCCCTGCACACTCAACCCCGCGCATCTTTCAGCGTTGCGTCCAGGCACAGCCGAACTTTGCCGATCAGCTCGTCAATCTGCTCTTCGTTGATCACCAGCGGTGGCGAAATGATCATGGTGTCACCGACTGCGCGCATCACCAGACCGTTGCGGAAGCAATGCTCCCGACAGAGCATGCCCACGCCAGGGTCAGCGAAGCGCTCACGGGTCTTCTTGTTTTTCACCAGCTCCAGCGCGCCAAGCATGCCGACACCACGGGCCTCACCAACCAACGGGTGCTCGACCAACTCATGCCAGCGAGACTGCAAATAAGGTGCCGTCTTGTTCTTGACCCGCTCGACGATCTTCTCCTCGCGCAGAATACGGATGTTCTCCAGCGCTACCGCAGCCGCTACCGGGTGTCCCGAATAGGTGAAGCCGTGATAGAACTCGCCCCCTTCGTTGAGGGTGTGCACCACTTCGTCGCGTACCACCACGCCACCCATGGGCAGATAGCCGGATGTCAGGCCCTTGGCGATTGGCATCAGGTCCGGCGCATTGCCGTAGTAGTCGCTGCCGAACCACTCGCCGGTTCGCCCGAAGCCGCAGATGACTTCGTCGGCAATGAACAGAATCTCGTAGCGGGCGAGGATCTCGCGGATTTTCGGCCAGTAGCTGTCCGGCGGAATGATCACCCCGCCGGCGCCCTGGATCGGTTCGGCGATAAAGGCGGCCACCTTGTCTTCGCCAACTTCGAGGATCTTCTGTTCCAGTTGCTCAGCCATGCGAACGCCGAATTCTTCCGGATCGAGGTCGCCGCCTTCGCCATACCAGTAGGGCTGGTCGATATGCTCGATGCCAGGGATCGGACCATCGCCCTGCTCGTGCATGGCCTTCATGCCGCCGAGGCTGGCGCCGGCAATGGTTGAGCCGTGGTAGCCGTTCCAGCGGCCGATCACCACTTTCTTCTGCGGCTGCCCCTTGATCGCCCAATAGTGGCGCACCATGCGCAGCACGGTGTCGTTGGCTTCCGAGCCGGAGCCGGTGAAGAACACATGGTTCATGCCTTCCGGCGCGATCTCGGAGATGGCTTTGGCCAAGGCCAGCGCCGGCGGGTGGGCAGTCTGGAAAAAGAGGTTGTAGTACGGCAGCTCACGCATCTGCCGAGTGGCCGCTTCGACCAGTTCTTCGCGGCCGTAGCCGAGGTTGACGCACCAGAGCCCGGCCATGGCATCAAGGATCTTGTGGCCTTCGCTGTCCCAAAGGTAGACGCCCTCCCCCCGCGTAATGATGCGCGTGCCCTTGGCATTGAGCGCTTTGAAGTCGGTGAACGGCGGCAGGTGATGGTCGCGGCTCAGGGCTTGCCATTGCAGGGTTTGCGAATCGCTCATCAATCACCTCTTGATAATGGTTGCTTGGTCCGGTGGATGAACAGAGCGTCATCCACCCTACGGCTGTTCGTTACACCGACAGCATCAGGAATTCCCGCTCCCAGGAACTGATGACGCGGTGGTAGTTTTCCTGCTCGGCGCGCTTGACCGCGATGTAGCCGGTGATGAACTTGGGGCTCAGGTACTTCTCCAGCGGTCGGCAGTTCTCCATTCGTTCCAGTGCCGCTTCCAGCGTCAGCGGCAGACGCAGATTGCGGCGCTCATAGCCGCGACCCTTGACGGGCTGGCTTGGCGGCAGCTCCTCGACCATGCCGATGTAACCGCACAGCAGGCTGGCGGCGATGGCCAGATAAGGGTTGGCATCGGCACCCGGCAGGCGGTTCTCGACGCGACGGTTCTGCGGATCGGAATCCGGCACTCGCAGGCCGACGGTACGGTTCTCCTCGCCCCATTCGACGTTGACCGGTGCCGAGGTGTCGGGCAGGAAGCGGCGGAACGAATTGACGTTCGGCGCGAACAGCGGCAGCAGTTCGGGAATGTATTTCTGCAGGCCACCGACGTGGTACAGGAACAGCTGGCTCATGGTGCCGTCGCTGTTGGAGAAGATGTTGCGCCCGGTTTCGAGGTCCACGACGCTCTGGTGCAGGTGCATGGCACTGCCCGGCTCGCCCGTCATGGGCTTGGCCATAAAGGTGGCGGCGACGTTGTGCTTGAGCGCGGCCTCGCGCATGGTGCGTTTGAACACCAGAATCTGATCGGCCAGGTGCAGCGCCTCGCCATGACGGAAGTTGATTTCCATCTGTGCGGTGCCTTCCTCGTGGATCAGGGTATCCAGATCCAGCCCCTGGGCCTCGCACCAGTCGTACATGTCCTCGAACAGCGGGTCGAACTCGTTGGCCGCATCGATGGAGAACGACTGCCGGCCCGTCTCCTGCCGACCCGAGCGGCCGATCGGCGGCTGGAACGGCAGGTCCGGGTCTTCGCAGCGCTTGGTCAGGTAGAACTCCATCTCCGGTGCGACGATGGGCTGCCAGCCTTTATCGGCGTACATCTTCAGCACACGCTTCAAGATATTGCGCGGCGAGATTTCGATGGGATTGCCCATCTTGTCGTAGGTGTCGTGGATCACCTGGGCGGTGGGCTCGATGGCCCAAGGCACCAAGAACACCGCGTCCGGATCGGGCCGGCAGAACATGTCGATATCGGCGGGATCGAGCAGCTCGTAATAGATATCGTCCTCAACATAATCGCCAGTCACGGTCTGCAGCAGTACGCTTTCCGGCAGGCGCATGCCTTTTTCGTCGAGGAACTTGTTGGTGGGTGAGATCTTGCCGCGGGCGATGCCCGTCAGGTCGCTGATCAGGCACTCCACCTCGGTGATCTTGCGTTCTTTCAGCCAGCCGGTGAGCTGGTCGAGCTTGCTGGACATATCGACCTCAGAAATTAATGAAACGAGTGCCGGGCCGGCCCGCGCTCAGCGCCGTCCTGCGCGTTCCCGGCAGGCGCGGGCAAAGCCCTCGAACAACGCCAGGTAATAAGGATGCTCATGCACCTTCCATTCCGGATGCCACTGCACGCCGAGGGCAAAGCTTCGCGCACCCTCGACGGAAAACGCCTCGATCAGCCCATCGGGTGCCAGCGCCTCGATGCGCAAGCCCTTGCCGAGCCGCTCGACGCCCTGTCCATGCACCGAATTGACATCAATCTGCGCGGGTAACCCGAGGCGCTGTAGCAATCCGCCCGGTTGGACGTGCAACGGATGACTTAGACCGTACTGCACCTCGACTGGATCCTCGGCGCGCTCACGGTGATCGGCATAAGGCCCGGCCTCGTGAACCTTCTGATGCAGGCTGCCGCCAAAAGCGACGTTCATTTCCTGAAACCCGCGGCAGACGCCGAATACTGGAACACCCGCATCCACCGCCGCGCGAATAAGCGGCAGCGTCAGTTGATCACGTGATGGGTCATGGGCGGTGCCCTCGGTGCTGGCCGGGCCGCCATAATGGTGCGGTTCGACGTTGGACGGTGAGCCGGTAAAGAGCAGGCCGTCTACGCTATCCAGTAATGCAGCTGGGTCGATCAGATCGCCGAGTGCCGGGATGACCAGCGGCATGCCGGCTACAGCCGCCGCGCGCAGGTACTTGTCGCCGGCGATATGGAAACTGTGGTGGCCGATCTGCCTGGTACAGGCGGAAACGCCGATCAATGGCACGCGAGGCATGGGATACTCGTCTTTCCAGATGGGGCTCTTCGGAGAGTAGTCTTGTTCGTTTTTATAGACAATAGCCGAGGGTTACCGCTTCGCAAAGCCATGTCAGCGTTTAGGGATCGTTCTCCGGACTGCCCCGAAAACGCCCACTGTGGGCCTCGAAGAGTCATTTCGGGGCACTATTGACAGCAGCAGGGCTTTTCGATTGACTCCAAGACAAGCTGTTTGATGATTGAAATTTTTAACAATTAAGGTGCTTCATCATGCTTCCGCCGCCGCGTGCCGTTCAGCTCAACGAAGCGAACGCATTTCTAAAGGAACACCCGGAGGTCCAGTACGTCGACCTGCTGATCGCAGACATGAACGGTGTCGTCCGGGGCAAGCGCATCGAGCGCGCCAGCCTGCACAAAGTGTATGAAAAAGGCATCAACCTGCCGGCCTCGCTGTTCGCCCTCGACATCAATGGCATCACCGTGGAGAGCTCCGGCCTCGGAATGGACATTGGTGACTCCGACAGGACCTGTTTCCCCATTCCCAACACGCTCAGCAACGAGCCTTGGCAGAAACGCCCCACCGCCCAGCTGTTGATGACCATGCACGAGCGTGACGGCTCGCCATTCTTCGCCGATCCACGAGAAGTGCTGCGTCAGGTAGTGAGCAAGTTCGATGAACTGGGCCTGACCATCTGCGCCGCGTTCGAGCTGGAGTTCTACCTGATAGACCAGGAAAACGTGAACGGTCGTCCGCAACCGCCGCGCTCGCCTATCTCTGGCAAACGCCCCCACTCCACCCAGGTCTACCTGATCGACGATCTGGACGAGTACGTCGACTGTCTGCAGGACGTGCTCGAAGGCGCCAAGGAACAGGGCATACCCGCCGATGCCATCGTCAAGGAAAGCGCACCGGCGCAGTTCGAGGTCAACCTTCATCACGTCGCCGACCCGATCAAGGCTTGCGACTACGCCGTGTTGCTCAAGCGGTTGATCAAGAACATCGCTTACGACCATGAAATGGATACGACCTTCATGGCCAAGCCCTACCCGGGCCAGGCCGGCAACGGGCTACACGTGCATATCTCGCTGCTGGACAAGAACGGCAACAATATTTTCGCCACCAGCAATCCGCTGGAAAGCGAAACGCTGCGCCACGCCATCGGCGGCATTCAGCAGACCATGGCCGCCTCGATGGCTTTCCTCTGCCCCAACGTGAACTCCTATCGCCGCTTCGGTGCCCAGTTCTATGTACCGAACGCACCCTGCTGGGGCCTGGACAACCGCACCGTGGCGCTGCGCGTGCCAACCGACAGCCCCGATGCCGTGCGCATCGAGCACCGGGTTGCCGGCGCAGACGCCAACCCCTATCTGCTGCTGGCCAGCGTGCTAGCAGGCATTCACCACGGTCTGACCAACAAGATCGCGCCGGACGAGCCGATCGAGGGCAATTCCTACGAGCAGGTCGAGCCGAGCCTGCCCTCTAACCTGCGTGATGCCCTGCGCGAGCTCGATGACAGCGAGATCATGGCGCGGTACATCGACTCCACGTACATCGACATTTTTGTCGCGTGCAAGGAAAGCGAGCTGGAAGAATTCGAACACTCGATCTCCGACCTCGAATACAACTGGTATCTGCACACCGTCTGAATACCACGCCCCGCATCACCGCGTGCGGGGCTCTCAGCCGCTCATGGAAGCGCTGCGGTGATCGGAAAACCTCGCTGCCATCTGCACCGCCATCAATAGAAAACCTAACCGGCTCAACCTAACGCAAGGTCACGCGCCACGATGTTCGGTCAACGGAGATCGCTCACGGGGGCGCCCGAGTCCTGGCAGTTGCCCGATGGCGTAGCCTAAGGCGCTGAGGTTGTAGGGTTTGGTCACGACCGGAATCTGATCGAAGCGCTCCGGGATTGCGGTACGGGCGCCATAACCGGTGGCGAACAGGAAAGGGTGCTGCTCGGCTTCAAGCTCGGCGGCAATACCAAGGCTGGTTTCCCCGGCCAGATTGACGTCCAGGACTACCAGATCGAACGGATCGAGCCGCAAAGCGCGCCGCGCATCGACCAGCGAGCCGGCGATCTCCACCTTGACGCCTGCGTCTTCGAGCATGGTCTGCGCGTCGAGAGCAATCATCATGCTGTCTTCGACCAGCAACAACCTGAGACCGGCGATGGGGCTTGCCGGGCGTGCCTTGACCAGGTCCGTCTGAGGTTGCTCGGTGCCCAGCGATACATGCTGAGGTGGAATGCGGAATCTGGCGAACAGCCCTTCCGGTCGGAACTCCACCCGCGCGTCCCCTTGCAGTTCGAAAGGAACGGTGCGCTCGGTGACGATGCTTCCGAAGCCGCGTCGAGTCGGTGGCTTCACCTCTGGCCCGCCGCTTTCATTCCACTCCAGCTCCAGCCCCCGGCCCTCCACAAGCTGCCAACTTACAGTCAGCTGGCCCTCGGGCACGCTCAGCGCGCCGTATTTTGCGGCGTTGGTCATCAGCTCGTGAAGCACCAGTGCCAGGGTTTGATAGCCCCGCACATCCAGCGTTACCGCGCGACCGGCGAAGTGGATGCGCTCGTCCAGTTCGTCGCGGCCGTTCCAAGCTCGGGCTTCGGATTCGAGCAACGCACGCAGTTGCGTCGAGGCGCCAGCAGGTGCGTTGATCTGATCGTGCGCGCTGGCGAGTGCCTGGATGCGTCGCTCTACCTCCTGGGTGAACTCCTCCACCGAGGTCGCCTGTTGCGCACTCTGACGCGTGGTAGCGAGCACCAGGCTGAGGACGTTCTTGACCCGATGATTGAGTTCGGCAATCAGCAGAGACTGGCTGTCTTGCGCCTGTTGACGTTCCGAAGCGATCAATTCAGTGCGACGAAGAATGACTTCCAGCAAGGCCACCCGAAGCGTTTCGGCGACTCGCAGCTCACTGGCGGTCCAAGGACGCGCATGGCCACGCACGGTCTCTCGCCAGGCCTCGAAGCTGCTGCGCGGATTGAGCGTTCCGCGAACAGGATCCCGCTGCACGGCTTTGTCAGGGTTGCCGCCCCAGGTGACGGTCTGGATAACTTCGCGGCGGAAGAACAACAGATAATCCTGCGCGACCCGCGAAATGGGGATGGCGAGCACACCACTGGCGAGATCAGCGAAGCGGGCGGCGGGCGCGAAGTGCTCCGCGAGCGATGAGGTTGCGTAGATGCGATCCACAGGTTTCTGCCCGAGAAAGGCGATCAGTTCCCCTACCGCTTCGTCCGGTGGCAGCACGCCCTCGCCGTTGAGGCGACCGTTAGACCAGACCGCCACGCCATCGCACGCAATCATGCTGTGCAGCATGCCCGCGTAGCGGTTCAGGTCTTCGAATACGGTATCGCGAGGGGACATCGCCTCCAATAGCTGATCGTGCGCATGCTGCGCGTCGGTCACCCGCTGCTGTTCCTGCTGTTGCTCGCGCACATCGATCTGCAGCGAAAGCATCTGGCCGAACAGCTCGGCTGCCGAGCAGAGCGCCCCGCTCAGGTAGTGCGGCTCACTGTGATGGCAGGCGATCAGCCCCCACAGTTGGTCACCGCGCATCAGGCTGACCGTGAGCGTGGCGCGCACATTCATATTGCGCAGGTACTGAACATGCACAGGCGACACGCTGCGCAGCGCCGCCAATCCCAGGTCCAAGGGTAGTCCTTCCGGACTGCGGCCCGGCAGAACCGGCACCGGTTGATAGTTGACGTCCGGGATCAGCCTGAGTGGCTGACGCCGATACAGTTCGCGCGCCTGTGCAGGAATATCGGTCGCCGGATAGCGAAGTCCCAGATAGGAATCGCTGCCGTACCGCACCGCCTCGGCCACCACCTCACCCGACTCGTCTGGCAGAAAACGATAGATCATCACCCGGTCGTAACCGGTAACGGCGCGCACTTGCTGCGCCGCGAGCGTCAACAGACGCTGCACAGTGGGCGCCCGACGCAACCGACCGGCCAGCCCTCGCAATAGCGTCACGCCGTTTGCGCCTGCCCCCATCACGCTCGGCGCCGCTTCGATCACGGCCAGGCCGTCGACCATATGCACCGTCATGTCGTAGCGATGCGCGCTGTCATCAAGCGCGAGGCAGTCCAGCCGCTCGGCAGAGCCAGACAGCATCGCCGTCTGCAATTGATTGCGTACGGAGTGGACCGTTTCGATCGGAAAGACGGAATCAAGCGGCCGGCCCAACAGCGACTGCGGGTCGACGTCGGCTAAAAAGCTCGAGGTGTTCGCCGAAACGTGCGCGATGGTCCAATCCGGCAGGGTGCAGCCTAGTAGCAGGCCGTGTGGTTGTATGGTCCCGGGAATGTGGATGGGCTCCTGGGCACAATCAACCGGGGCGACGGACAGATGGAACTGGGTCGTCAATGCGAAACTTCTCCTGCAGCTGCTGAGGGCCAGGCCCAACAGAGACCCGTTCAGAAAGCTGAGACATGCATCGGCGGCATTCGCTCAAAAAAACCGCCCGACGTAGCAACAGGCCGTCGGACCGAGATCGCTCGAGGCTAGCTCATTGAAGGAACAGCCCCCGCATCGGGCCAGACGACGAAGCGAAACTGACGATTGCTTCATACCGCGTCATGGCTTCCAATGCCGTCCATGACCAAGCCCGATGATCAAAAGCCTGTCTCCGGACGGCGACCACGCGCCAGCAGCCAGGCGCGCATCGCCCAGATTCTCGCCGCCGCACGCGAACTGCTGGCCGGACAGGGCGTGGCCGGCCTTTCCATCTACAGCGTGGCGGAACACGCCAGAATCCCGCCTTCCTCCGTCTATCACTTTTTCGCCAGCGTGCCGGCGCTGCTCAATGCCTTGACCGCTGATGTGCATGCCGCCTTCCGGGCAAGCCTCGCCGAGCCGGTGGATCACGACCGCCTGGGCTGTTGGCGCGACCTGTCCCGGCTTGTCGAACAGCGCATGCTGGCCATCTATCAGCACGACGCAGCCGCCCGGCAGCTGATTCTGGCGCAGCACGGGCTAAGCGAAGTGACCCAAGCCGACCACCAGCACGACATCGAACTCGCTGGGTTGATGCAGGTCCTTTTTGAAAGGCATTTCGAACTCCCGATATTGCCCCGAGATGTCGATGTGTTTGCCTTGGCACTGGAGCTGGGAGACCGGGTCTACGCGCGATCGGTGCATTTGCACGGCAGCATCACGCCGCGCATGGCAGAAGAAGGTATGCGCGTATTCGATGCCTACCTGGCACTCTATCTGCCGCCCTATTTGCCAAAGCGCGCCCAGATCTAGCCGATAGATATCGGTTTTTATTCAAGCCTCTAGGGCAGAAGCTGACAGAATGCGCTTTCAATCCAGATAATTATCGAATAGATTTCGCAGCGCCCCACAGGGCCGCCCTTACGCCAGCATCCGCGAGGTTTTCCATGTCCCGTATCGTTTCCGTCGCCGCCACCCAGATGGCCTGTTCCTGGGATCGCCAGGCGAACATCGCCAACGCCGAGAAGCTGGTCCGTGAGGCAGCCGCCAAGGGCGCACAAGTCATCCTGATTCAGGAGCTCTTCGAGACTCCGTATTTCTGCCAGAAGCCGAACCCCGAGTATCTGCAACTGGCCACTTCGGTGGAAGACAACCCAGCCGTACAGCATTTCCAGAAAGTAGCCGCTGAATTGCAGGTGGTGCTGCCGGTGAGCTTCTTCGAGCTGTCCGGACGGGCGCGCTTCAACTCGATCGCCATCATCGATGCTGACGGCAAGGTGCTCGGCGTCTACCGCAAGAGTCATATCCCGGACGGCCCCGGCTACCACGAGAAGTACTACTTCAACCCGGGCGATACCGGTTTCAAAGTTTGGAACACCCGCTACGCCAAGATCGGCGTGGCCATCTGCTGGGACCAGTGGTTTCCCGAAACCGCGCGCAGCATGGCGCTGATGGGTGCCGAACTGCTGTTCTACCCAACAGCCATCGGCAGCGAGCCGCACGATTCGAACATCACCTCGCGCGACCACTGGCAGCGCGTACAACAGGGCCACGCCGGTGCCAACCTGATGCCCCTGATTGCCAGCAACCGCATCGGCCGCGAAGAGCAGGACGGCTACGACATCACCTTCTATGGCTCCTCGTTCATTGCCGATCAGTTCGGCGCGAAGGTCGAAGAAATGGACGAGACCAGCGAAGGCGTGCTGGTGCATGAGTTCGACCTCGATCAGCTTGAACACATTCGCAGCGCCTGGGGCGTGTTCCGTGATCGCCGGCCGAACCTGTACAGCCCGATCAAGACGCTGGACGGTTCGCTGGAGTCCTGACCGCCTTTTATCGGCAATCGGCTCAGCCGCACTCCTTTTGTTGCGGCTGAATCGTGCTTCACGTGGTCAGATGTCCGCTAACTGATAAAAGCCGAACGCATCGCAGATTGTTGTCCTTTCACAGGTAAAACGATGACCACCCTGACCACCACACCGCGTGCCGACGATTTCCACATGCCTGCCGAGTGGGCGCCGCACAGCCAGACTTGGATGGTTTGGCCGCAGCGCCCGGACAATTGGCGCAGCCAGGCCACGCCGGCTCAGGCAGCATTCAAAGCAGTCGCCAAAGCCATCGCCCGCTTCGAGCCAGTCACCGTCTGCGTCACAGCCGAACATTTCCTCACCGCCCGTGCGCAGCTGGACGACCCGCGCATCCGGGTGGTGGAGATGAGCACGGACGACGCCTGGGTGCGCGACACCGGGCCGACCTTTCTGATCAATGGCAAAGGTGGACTACGCGGCGTCGACTGGACCTTCAACGCCTGGGGCGGCTTCGACGGCGGGCTGTACAGCGAATGGCAGCGCGACGATGAGGTGGCGCAGAAGATCCTCGAAATCGAACGCTGCGATCGCTACCGCACCGAAGGTTTTGTGTTGGAAGGGGGCTCGATCCATGTCGATGGCGAAGGCACGCTAATCACCACCGAAGAGTGCCTGCTCAATCGCAACCGCAACCCGCACCTATCACGCGAAGACATCGCAGCGGTGCTTGCCGACTATCTGGCGATCGACAAGGTCATCTGGCTGCCGCACGGCCTGTTCAACGATGAAACCGACGGACACGTGGATAACTTCTGCTGCTTCGTCCGCCCAGGCGAGGTGCTACTGGCCTGGACGGACGACCGCAACAACCCCAACTACGAACGCTGCCAAGCCGCGATGCAGGTGCTGGAGGCGGCGACGGACGCCTGGGACCGTCAGCTGATCGTGCACAAGATGCCAATACCGGGGCCCCTGCATGCCACCGAGGAGGAGTGTGCAGGCGTGGTCCCGCTGGTTGGCAGCCAGCCGCGCGATCCATCGATTCGCCTGGCCGGCAGCTACGTGAACTTCCTGATCGTCAACGGCGGAATCATCGCGCCCTCCTTTGACGATCCGCTGGACGCCGAGGCCGAAGCGATCCTGACCCGACTGTTCCCGCAGCATCAGGTGGTCATGGTGCCCGGCCGGGAAATTCTGTTGGGCGGCGGAAATATCCACTGCATTACCCAGCAACAGCCGATCGCGACGTTGACGCATAAAGGCTGAGGTCCGGGGGCAACAAAAAAACCGCTGCGTAGCCTAGGGCTAGCAGCGGTTTTTTGTGTCACGACTGGCCTCAGGCGACGATCACCTGATTCTTGCCCAGACGCTTGGCGGTATACATGGCGGCATCGGCACGGGCGAACATGGCGCTGAGGTCCGGATCGCTGGCTGTCAGATAGGTCACGCCCAGGCTGATGGTGACGCCAAAGCGCTGCCCGTCCGGGCTGGTGAACACCAGCCGCTGGATCTCGCGCTGCAAGCGCTCGGCAATCTGCTCAGCGAGATCGGGCTGGCACCCCGGCAGTAGCAAGGCGAATTCTTCGCCGCCGATTCGGCCGAACAGATCACCACGACGCAGTACCGACGATCCGCACTGAGCCACGCGCTGCAGCACTTGATCGCCCATCTGGTGCCCGTGGGTGTCGTTGATGCGCTTGAAGTCATCGATGTCCAGCAGCTGGAAGGCCATCGGCGTGGCGTATTGCCGGGCGAGATCGAACTCGCGCTGGGCACATTCGAAAAAGTACCGCCGGTTGCTGCTCTGGGTCAGGACATCGATCGTGGCCAGACGCTGCAGCTCACCCTCAAGCTGCTTCTTTTCGGTGATGTCTTCTGCGATCCCGACGATGATCGGCCCGTGCAAACTGTCCGCACTGCGCGCGATGAAGCATTTGTCGCTGAGCCAGCGCAGCTGCCCATCGGTACGAATGATGCGGTACTCACGTTCTTCGACTGCGCCTTTCTCGAGCACATCGAGCATGCTCTGCTGGGCGTATTCCAGATCGTCCGGGTAGATGCTGTTGCGCCATTCGCCAAAGTCGGACAGCAGCAAGGCGGCGGAGCGGCCAAAAATCTGCTCGTAGGCCGGGCTGACGTAGATCATCTGCTGGGCCTGCCAATCGAATGCCCAAAGCACCGCATTGACAGCCCCCATCAGCGTGCTGAACAAATGCTCGCGCTCACTCAGGCGCTCGACTTCGGCACGCGCATGCATCAATGCCAAAAGGGTTTGCGCCTCGGTCGGCGGAAGAATCCCGACACCCGTTTCGCTTCGCTGCTTCACCAGATTCATACCTGCTTCCAAAACATGGCGTCAGGCACCGACGGAGACCCGCTGGATAACTGTCGCAAGAGCACCAGAATGCAGTTCAGAGAGTGGCGAGCAAGCAAAGTTCCGGGCGCCGGGCGTGCCGCAGGTCGCGCCGATCAGAGGTCAGGCATGGGCGACAGCCGGTCTCAGCGAATAGGTTCGCAAGTGCTCGGCAAACTCACGCAATGACTGAATCCCGCTGGCCTCTGCTTCCTGCACCCACTGCTTCATCGCGGCCAGCATGTCGTGCCCGTTGGCACTGGTGCGGGTCCATATCTGCTGCAGCGCCAGGCGCTGTTCGTAGACCACCTGCAACGACTGGCTCTGCTCCAGGATCACCTCGATTTGCGCCTGCTGATCGTGCTGCAGCAGGCTCGGCTCGCGCGACAGCAACCGCTTGGCGCGGCGGAATTGATGGCGCACAGAGGCATCGGCGCACTGCAGTTCCAGCTGGACCAGCGGCTTGATCACCAGCTTGCGGTACTGCGCCATGATCTGGAAACGGTTGTTGAGAATGGCCATGGCGCTGTCCATGTCCAGCTGTTGCTTGGCGTTGACGCGGTGGGCGATGGGCGCGGTGCGGTTCACCTTGGCCAGGCCAAACAGGCTGAACAGCTTGATCCAGGCCCAGCCCATGTCGAACTCCCACTTGCGCACCGAGAGTTTGGCCGAGTTCGGGTAGGTGTGATGATTGTTATGTAGCTCCTCGCCGCCGATGAGGATGCCCCAGGGCACCAGGTTGGTGGCGGCATCCCGGCATTCGAAGTTGCGGTAACCCACCGCATGGCCCAGTCCGTTGACCACGCCGGCGGCCCACACCGGTATCCAGATCATCTGCACCGCCCAGACGGTCAGGCCGATCACACCGAACAGCGCCAGATCGATGCCGAGCATCAAGATGATGCCGAGGTTGGGAAAGCGTGAATACAGGTTGCGCTCGATCCAGTCGTCCGGGCAGTTCTTGCCATAGATGCGCAAGGTTTCTTCGTTCTTGGATTCTTCCTTGTACAGCTCGGCACCACGGCGCAACACGGTGCTCAGACCCTTTTGCACGGGGCTGTGCGGATCATCGGGCGTTTCGCACTTGGCGTGGTGCTTGCGATGGATGGCAGTCCATTCACGGGTATTCATTGCCGTGGTCAGCCACAGCCAGAAGCGGAAGAAATGCTTGAGCACAACGTTCAGCTCGAGCGAGCGGTGCGCGGAATAACGGTGTAGATAGACGGTGACCGCAACGATGGTGACATGGGTCAGCAGCAAGATGGCTGCAACCACCTGCCAGGCGGAAAGATCAAGAAAACCGGTGTACCACATAGTGTCGCTGCCTCGCGGTGTAAAAAGCCGATCCGCAGCCGCGGACCTGATTGCATTATCCACCCTGCCTGGCTGGCTGAGCCGCCGCCTGTCGTTCGGCGCGTCTTTTTCGTTTCAGGGTCTAACAGAACAGCCTTCACGGCCGATATACAGGGGAGCAAAGGACGGCGCTTTCGAGATAGCATATAGCTATCACTTTTCTTTCGTCCGCCTCGGACGTTCTGCCCTACGCAGAGCCGCGCGAGGCGGTGCCGATGATTGCCCCGAACAGAGCCATGAGCCCCCTTCCCCATCCCACCAGTCCTCGATGGTTACTCGGCGTCGGCAGCCTGCTGCTGGCCTTGCTGTTCGGCGGCCTGGCCTTCAACGGCTTTCAGGCTAGGGATACCGTCTGGTCGTTGCAGACCGAGCAACAGGGCGAGCTGCAGGCCATGGCCTTGCGCAGCGCCCGGCAGGGTCTGGAAAAACAGGCCCGGTTGATAGCCCGGACGCTCAGCGCCAGCCCCGAAACCTTGCGCCTGGTACGCCAAGCGGACCGGGCCATCAAAGCAGGAGCTCAGTGGCATGGCCCGCGCATGACGCGCATACGCCAGCAACTGACCCAGTCGTTGATGCCAACCTGGACGGCGATGCAGGGCCACGGTGCCCGTCAGTTACAGATCTTCTGGGGCGACGCCGGGATCGCCCTGTTGCGCATGCAGGATCTGGACGCCTTTGGTGACGCGGTGGCCGACCGCAGGCCGTTGCTCTACAAAGCGCTTTCCCAGGGCCAGACCGTCTCTGGCCTGGACATTGGCCAACACAGCGCCGGCAACCGCGCGATCGTACCGATACGCGCCAGCAGCAGCCTCGAAAGCGAAGTAATCGGCGCCCTGGAGGTGGGGTTCGAGATTCTTCCGGATCTAACCGAACTCGGCGATCAGCTGAATGCCGGGCTGGGTCTGCTGGTCAACCGCGCCGAGCTGGAGGCAGTGCTCTGGACACGCCCGGTCGGTATCCAGCTCAAGGGGCTCGGTGGTTGGTTGCTGGATACCTATTCGGCGCCGCAGATCCTGCAATGGGCCCAACAGCAATCACTCCCGGCACCCGAAGCGGGACAAGCCCTGCGCATGCTTGAGTCGAACGGCCGCAGCTTTTTGCTCAATCAGATACCGCTGCATGACGTCAGGGCTGAATACAGTCCCGGTCGCCTGCCCATGGCGGTTGCGCTCGTCTGGCGCGACGTCACTCTGGCGCTTCGTGAGCAGCAGCAGGCCGAACGCCGTCTGCTATTGAAATGGGGCCTGGCGTGGCTTATTGCCGAGGCCTTGCTGCTCATGCTGGTTTTTATGCTGCACCGGCGCGGCATCGTGCAACGTCTTCATCAGATTCGTTCGACACAGCAGGAACGTGCCCGCCGGCGCCTGCTCGAACGTGGCCAGAAAATCACCAGTCTGCTGCCGGGTATGGTTTACCAGCTGAAGCGCTCCGAGGACGGGAGCTACAGTTTTCTCTATGCCAGTGAAGGTTCCCGCGAGCTGTACGGGATCAGCCCGGAACAGCTGGTTGATAACGCAGACATTGCCTTTGCCGCCGTGCACGACCCTGACCGCCCCAATCTTAGAGCCGCGATTGAACGCTCGGTAGCCACTTTAGGCAGCGGTGCTACCCGCTATCGCATCAACAACCCGAACAAAGGACTGATCTGGGTCGAAGTGCGCGCAAACGCCGAGCGCCTGCGTGACGGGTCCGTCCTCTGGCACGGCTTCATTGCCGACATCACCCCGCTGATGAGTGCGACCCTCGCGCTGCGTGAGAGTGAAAGCCGCTTCCGCAGCATGGTCAGTAATCTGCCGGGCGTGGTCTACCGCCGCGGCGTCGATACCGAACGCACGTTCAGCTATCTGAGTGACGGCATCGAGCGTCTGACAGGCTACCCCGCGAGCGACTTCCTGGCGCCAGGCACACGCCAGTACAGCAGCCTGATCCACCCCGATGACCGCGCGGGCCTTGAGGACGACGGCGCGGACCCGTTCGAGCGCACCTACCGACTGATCAACGCCCGCGGCGAAACACTCTGGGTTCAAGAGAACCGCCGTTCGCTGCACGACGATGAAGGACGGTTGCAGTGGTACGACGGCTTCATCGGCGACGTTACCGCCCGCGCATTGGCCGAGCGCGAAGCCCATGAGCGCGAGAGCTACGTGCGCCTGCTGATCGCCAACGTCATCGACGCGATCATCATCATCAACCAGCGCGGCTTGATCGAGACCTTCAACCACGCCGCCGAACGCACCTTCGGCTACAGCGAGGAGGAAGTGCTCGGGCGCAACCTGTCGGTTCTCATGCCCGAGCCCCATCGCGCCGCCCATGATGGTTATCTACAGGACTACGAAAGACGCGGGGAAGGCCGCAGCCTGGAGCAGAATCGCGAATTGCAGGCGGTGCGCCGCAATGGCGAACTGTTCACCATCGAACTGCGTGTTTCGGAAATCAGTCACCGCGGGGAACGCAAGTTCATCGGTCTGGTGCGCGACATCACAGAACGCAAGCGAGTCGATCGGATGAAGAGCGAGTTCGTCTCTATTGTCAGCCATGAACTGCGCACACCGCTGACTTCGATTTCCGGCGCACTGGGCCTGCTACTCGGTGGCGCAGTTGGCGAGGTTCCGCCGGCCATGAGACAGATGCTCGACATCGCCCAACAGAACAGCCAGCGTCTCGGATTACTCATCGGCGACCTGTTGGATATGGAGAAGCTGATAGCTGGGCACATGACTTTCCAACTGCAGCCGCAGCCTCTGGCTCCCCTGTTGGAAGACGCACTGCGCTCGAACCAGGCCTATGCCGAACAGCTCGGCGTCCGTATCGAGCTGGGCGAGCAAGCCGTGGCAACCGTGACAGTGGACGCGCACCGTCTGCAGCAGGTCCTGGCGAACCTGCTCTCCAATGCGGCGAAATTCTCCCCAGCTGGTGCAGTCGTAACCTTAAGCAGCCAGCGGCGCGGCGATAACATCCGCGTAAGCGTTGACGACGTCGGCCCCGGCGTTCCACTGGGCTTTCGGCAGCGGATTTTCCAGAAGTTTTCCCAGGCGGACTCTTCCGATACACGCCAGAAAGGCGGTACCGGCCTCGGCCTGGCCATCAGCAAAGAGTTGATCGAGCGCATGAATGGTTGCATCGGTTTCGATTCGGAGCTGGAACAGGGGGCGTGCTTCTGGTTCGAACTGCCTGTGCAAGAACCCGGTTAGCCGACTATTTTTCTAGTGTGCCGAGTCAGCCGACGAGCAAGCTGGCAAACTGTTCATTTCCGAGCGCGCCAGGCACGCTTTGTTGGAGATCCCGCATGAGCGAGCTGAAACGGATTCTGCATGTCGAGGACGATCCGTCCATCCAGGCTGTCGTCAAGGTCTCGTTGGAGGCGATCGGCGGCTATCAGGTGCAGTCCTGCTCGTCCGGCCACCAGGCGCTCGAAGAGGTGGAAGCCTTCGCCCCGCAGTTCGTCCTCTTGGATGTGATGATGCCTGGGATGGGTGGCCCCGAGACCCTCACCAGGCTTAGCGAGCGGATCGATCTGGCTCAGGTTCCGGTGGTGTTCATGACTGCCAAGGTCCAGCCAAGCGAGATTGAGCACCTGCGCAAGCTCGGCGCGCGCGATGTCATCGTCAAACCTTTCGATCCGATGCGCCTGGCCAGCCAGATCCAGGCGATCTGGGATGCCAGCGGCAAATAAGCCGTTGCCCCTGAATCCGAGAGAGCTCAGCCAGATGGAGTCATCGAAATCGATACCGGCACCCTCCCCGCCCCGCGAGCTGTCCAGACTCGCCGCGTTGCTGCGCTACGAGATTCTCGACACGCCTGACGAGTCTGCCTTCGACGATATTACCCAACTGGCTGCCTATATCTGCGGCACCCCCATCGCGTTGATCTCGCTGGTCGACGACCATCGCCAGTGGTTCAAGAGCCGCCTCGGCCTCGATGTCAGCGAAACCCCGCGAGAGCTGTCGTTCTGCACCTATACCATCGAAGGCCAGGGCCTCTTCGAAGTCGAGGATGCACAGCGAGACACGCGTTTTTGTGATAACCCGCTGGTCACCGGCAACCCGAACATCCGCTTCTATGCCGGGGCGCCGCTGACCTCGCCGGACGGCTACAACCTCGGCACTCTCTGCGTCATCGACCGGCAGCCGCGACAGCTTGACGAAGCGCAACGCGGCGCACTGGTAAGGCTCAGTCGGCAGATCATGCGACTGTTCGAAGAGCGCCTTCAGGCTCACCGCTATGCCGAGCAAGCCGCGCTGCAGCAGGCTTTGCTCAATAGCGCCGCAAGCGCGATGCTGGTGACGACAGCCGACGGACGCATATCGGGTGTCAACCCCACCGCCGAGCGTCTGTTCGGCTATTCCGAGCAGATGCTGATCGGACATCCGCTGACTTCAGCACTGTTTCCGCAGGAAGCGCTGCAGCGCCGCGCAGCCATTCTCGGCAATGAGCTTGGCGAACCCATCGAGCCGGGATTCGCCGTGCTCACTGCACCGCTGCTCGAAGGCCGACGCGAAATGCGCGAGTGGCGTCTGCAGCATCGCAACGGCAGCGGCGTTCCGGTGCTCTTGAATGTCTCGGCGATCCACGATGAGCGCGAGCTGTTGCGCGGCTACATCGTCAGCGCCTATGACCTGGCCCACCAGGAGCACCTGCAGCTGCGCCTGCAGCAGATCGCGGCGCAAGTGCCCGGCATGCTGTTCCAGTTCTGCTGGCGACCCGACGGCAACAGTTCGTTCCCCTACCTCAGTGAGGGCGTCGAGGACATCTACGGCCTGAGCGCTGCCGAGATGGAGCCCAGTATCGGACCGGTCTATGCCCGCGTGCACCCTGACGACCGCGAGCATGTGCTGGCGAGCATCCGACATGCCGCCTCGACCCTCACGCCGTGGCACTTCGAACACCGGATCGACCACCCTCGCAAGGGCCTGATCTGGGTGGAAGCCCGCGCCACGCCCATGCGTCAACCGGACGGTTCGGTGCTTTGGCACGGGCTGGTGACGGATATCACCGAGCGCAAGGCCGAGCAGCTGGAGCTGGACAAGCAACAGGAAATGAATCGGCGTCTGCTCGAGGCATTATCCGAAGCAGTGGTGGCCTGCGATGCGGACTGCAACCTCACCTTGTTCAACCACACTGCCCGCCGCTGGCACGGGCTCGATGCTCAGCAAATGGCGCCGGAACAATGGCCGGACGTCTATCACCTCTATCATGCCGACGGCGTCACGCAAATGAAGCCTGAGGAAGTTCCGCTGATGCGCGCCTTACGCGGCGAGCATATCCGCAACTTAGAGATGACCATCGTGCTGGAGGGCATCCCCCGCTACGTGCTGGCCAACGCCGATCCGATGTACGCCTCTAACGGTCAGCAGAACGGTGCGGTGGTCGTGCTGCACGACATCACCGAGCGCAAGCAGATCGAGATCCTGCAGCGGGACTTCGTCTCGACCGTCAGCCATGAGTTGCGCACACCGCTGACCTCCATTACGGCCTCGCTAGGACTGATTTGTGGCCAGGTCATGGGCGCGGTGCCCGAACATTTGCAGGAGCTTCTGGACATCGCTCACCAGAACAGCAAACGGTTGAGCACACTGATCGATGACCTGTTGGACATCGACAAGCTGTATGCCGGCAAGATGCGTTTCGAGTTACGGACGCAGCCCTTGCAACCCTTGCTTGAGCAGGCATTGCGCAGCAATCAGGGTTATGCAGAAAGCCATGCGGTGAGCATCGCGCTGGGTGATTGCCCTGCCGTGTCGATCACTGTCGATGCGATGCGCCTAGAACAGGTGCTGAGCAACCTGCTGTCCAACGCCGCGAAGTATTCCCCGTCCGGTGAAACCGTCGCCATGAGCGCCAGCCTGATCGCCCCGCGACGGGTCCGAGTGAGCATCTGCGACAAGGGGCCCGGCATCACCGAAGCCTTTCGTGAACGAATTTTCAACAAATTCGCCCAGGCCGATTCGTCCGATACGCGGCAGCAAGGCGGTACCGGACTGGGCCTGGCTATCAGCAAGGACCTGATCGAGCACATGGATGGTGAGATCGGCTTCGACTCGACGCCCGGCGCCGGGGCCTGCTTTTGGTTCGAGTTGCCCTGCCATACGCTGAAAGGGGCCGCCCCTTGAAGCCCTTGCTGCGTATTTTGCATGTCGAGGACGTCCCCTCCATTCAAGTGGTGACCCGCATCGCGCTGGAGAAACTGGGTGGTTTCGAAGTGCTCAGCTGCGCCTCCGCACAGGAAGCGCTGCAGCAGGCGCCCGTATTCAAGCCGGACATGATCTTGCTCGACGTGATGCTGCCGCAGATCAGCGGCATCGAGTTGTTGCGGCAACTCGCGTCACTGATCGACCTGCAGCAAACCCCCGTGGTGCTCCTGACCGGCCAGCCGGACGACCCGGCGGACCCCGAAGAACTCCAGCGTCTGGGCGTGCGTAAAGTGCTGCATAAACCCTTCGACCCACTTCAACTGGCAACACGACTGAACGAAATATGGAATGCCGAGCATGAATGAGGGCGCTAACGAAGCGCTGCAACGCCAACTGCAGGCACTCAACGAAAAGTTTGCTGAACGCTTGAGCGAGGAACTGGAAGCGCTCGAGCAATACGCCGAGCAGCTGCAGTCCGTTCGCGAGCAAGAACAGCGGCGCCAGCTGATGCTCGCCTTGCTTGAAAGGCTGCACCGTCTGGCAGGTACAGCGGGCACCTTTGGTTTCACCACGCTGGGCGAGCAGTCGCGGTTGCTCGAACGGCGCGCAGAGCGCTGGCTGGAGGCCGCCAAGCCCAGCGGGCAGGCGCTTTCTGCATTTGTCCGAGCGGTCCAGCAAATGGCCGCCACCGGGCGCGCCGGGGGGGCCGGCCCGCATCCCGAGCTGCATAGCAGCACGTCAGACGCGCTACCAGCCGGGTGCCGGATCTATCTCCTCGAAAGCGACTTCGAGGCCGGCCAGAACATGTGCCAGACCCTGGGTAACTTCGGTTACGAAGTGCTGCTGTTTCCTGAAATCTCGCTGTTGCAAAGCGCTGTCCAGGGCCAGCTGCCCGACGCCCTGATCGTTAGCCAGCACGATGGCGAACTGGCTGCCGTCAGTGCACTGCAGCAGAGCCTGGAGGTGCCGTTGCCGCTGCAGGTCATTGGTCACCGAGCTGATTTCGGCAGTCAGCTGGCGGCTGTGCGAGCCGGGGCTAAAGGCTTTTTCGTCCGGCCAGTGGATATCACCCAGCTGGAGAACAGCCTGGAAAATATCCTCAACCTGCAGCTGAACGAGCCATATCGGGTGCTGATTATCGATGACGATGACGACCTCTCAGCGCGTTACAGCTTGGTGCTGCGTAACTCGCAGATGCTTGTGCGGACCTTGAGCGACCCCAGTCAGCTGTTCGAGGTGATGCGCGAATTCGATCCGGAAATGGTCCTGCTCGACATGAACATGCCGGACTTCACCGGAATCGAGCTAGCGCAGATGATTCGCCTGAATGACGAGTGGCTGCGGGTGCCCATCATCTACCTGTCGGCTGAAACCGATATCAACCGGCAGATGGCCGCCCTGCTCAAGGCCGGCGATGATTTCATCACCAAACCCATCAGTGACAACGCGCTGACCGCCGCCGTGTTCTCCCGCGTGCAGCGTGCGCGCGCGCTGAGCATGGCATTGTCGCGTGACAGCCTCACCGGTCTACTCAAGCACGCCGATATCAAGGAACAGGTCGCGCTGGAAGTGGAACGCGCGCAACGCAGCGGCAAACCCACCAGCGTGGTGATGCTCGACCTCGATCACTTCAAGCAGGTCAACGACCAGTATGGGCATGCTGCAGGGGACAACGTCATCCGCTCACTGGCCAACCTGATGCGCCAACGGCTGCGCCGCATCGACAGCATCGGCCGCTACGGTGGCGAGGAGTTTGTCGCGGTACTGCCGGACTGCCCGGCGGAACAGGCCAAGCGGATTTTCGACGAGATCCGCCTGCGTTTCGCCGCCTTGAGCTTCCACGCCGGCGCGCGCACCTTCAGCGTGTCGCTCAGCGCCGGGATCAGCGAAACCAACGGCCACTTCGGCGCGGGCGCCATGCTCGAACTGGCCGACCAGGCGCTTTATGCCGCCAAGCATAACGGTCGCAACCAGGTGCAGACCGCCTGACGGACAGCCCGGCTCGCGGAAAAACAAGCGAACCGTCACGCAATTGAGGACTCCAACTACACTGCATAGCAGTCGCGACCGGTTCGTAGGCGCTGGCATGCGGCGGCACGCCTGGGCTGGCTCCAGCGTTCGGGGCCGTCCCTATTCGTTCAACCGGCGAAAGGAGTTCCGGTTTGCCCGCAAGAACCCTGATCAGCTGGCATTGGCTCGCATTCCTGATCGCCTTCATCCTGCTAGTCGCACTGGGCTGGCAAGGCAAGCAAACCCAGCAACAGGTCCTGTCGGTCAGCCATAGCCTGGAAATCATCACCGCCAGCCAATACATGCTGACTTCACTGCAAGATATCGAAACCGGTGCCCGCGGTTTCGTTTTGACCGGTGATCCCAGCTACCTCGAATCCTACGAACTCGGCCTACGACAAATCGAAGCGCACCGTCGCGGGCTGCAACGGCTGCTGGAGGACCGGGCGTTTCCCGACCAGGGTTGGTTCGAGCAGCTCGACCGCAATATTGCCGAGCGCCTGATGATTGCCGCCGACAACATCCAGGCACGCCGAGTTGTCGGCTTGCAAGCGGCAGCCGAACGCCTGCACCAGGCCGGCGGCAAGCTGATCATGGATCGGCTGCGGGCCTTGCTGGATGCGGTCGAGCGACAGGAGCGCAAGCAGCTCGCGGCAGCCAATCAGGCCGTGGCCGACACCATTGCGCAAAGCCGCAGACTGGCACTGATCGGAAGCCTGCTGGTGGCAGCGTTGTCTTTAGCCGCGTTTTGGGCCATCCGCCGCAACCTGCAGATTCGCCAGGCCCTGGCGATCAAGGCGCAAGCTGGCGAAGCTCGTCTGGGCGCCCTGCTGCAGGCGATTCCCGACAACCTGTACGCCATTGATGGCCAGCGTCGGATCACCGCGCTGTCCCAAGGAAGCGCGGTTCAGGCTCCGGCGCCCGAAGCCATCGAGCCGCTGCTGCTGGGGCTGCTTCCCCATGCCGATAACTCGTTACAACTGCGCCAGACCACCTGGTGCGAGGTGAGCCGGCAGCGGACCTTCGAGGTTCGTCTGGTGCCTACCGGCCTCGGTGATCACTTGGCGATTGCCCGTGACGTGACCGAGCTGCAACGGAGCCGGGACACGCTCGAGGACCAGAAAGTCTTTCTGCGGCGGGTCGTCGATACCGATGAGAACCTGATCTTCGTGCGCGACGAGCTGGGCCGCTTTCTGTTGTGCAACAGTGCCTTCACCGCACTGCTCGACGCTCGGCCCGAAGCCATCGAAGGCCGTCGGGCCGAGGAAATCGCCGGGGCGGAACGGCTATTGCCTTTGTTGCAGGGCGAAGGCGACCTCCTGTGTGGCAGTGGCGAACTGCGCATTACCGAGATCGGTCTTACCGATACATACGGTCAGGAGCGCTGGCTGCAGGTGGTCAAGCGCCCCATGACCATGCCCAGCGGCGCCTGTTATGTCGTGACCGTTGCGGTCGATATGTCGCTCAGACGACGCATGGAGCAGATGAAGACCGAGTTCATCTCCACCGTCAGCCATGAACTGCGAACCCCGCTGACCGCCATCCGTGGCGCGCTGGGCATGCTGGTCGGGGGCGTCGCAGGCCACATCGACGAGGGTGCCCGACCACTTCTGGATATCGCGCACAAGAACAGCGAGCGGCTGGTGCGCCTGATCAACGACATCCTCGACATCGAGAAGCTCGAAGCCGGGCGCTTGCCGTTTCACTTCAGCCGCTGCGATGTCCAGGCGCTGACCGAACAGGCATTGGCCGACCTCAAGCCATACGGCGATGAATACGGCGTCCGCCTGACGCTTACGCTGCCCGACGGCCCCCTCCAGGCCGAGGGCAATCTCGACCCGGATCGGTTTACCCAGGTGATGGCCAATCTGCTGTCCAACGCGATCAAACATTCGCCGGCTGGTGGCGTGGTCAGCGTCGACCTGCGCCTCCACGGCGGCAGCCTGGAGATCGGCGTTCAGGACCAGGGCCAGGGTATTCCGGCGGACTTTCGCTCACGGATATTCGAACGCTTCGCCCAGGCTGACTCATCCGATGCGCGTAAGCGTGGCGGCACTGGACTGGGGCTGGCGATCACCCGTTCGTTGGTCCAGCAGATGCACGGGCGGATCGGTTTCGACTCTCAGGAAGGCCAGGGCACGCGCTTCTGGCTGCGCCTGCCGGTCGCATCTACACAGCCCATCAATCCACCAACCGCCGCGCAAGCGCTGCCGACAGCGGGCACCAGTCGGCCGGCGGAGCGCATTCTCGTACTCGAGCCCGACGCGCCTGCCGCAGAACAGCTCGCCGCCGCGCTGCAGCAACACGGCTACGCCACGCTGATTGCCGAAACGGCAGCCAAAGCGCGCGAGATGCTGGCCGAGTTCAGCATTCAGGCGCTCACTCTGAGCCCTGCGCTGAGCGACGAGGACAGCATTGCGTTTCTACAGAACCTGCGCAGCCAGACCGCTTACCGTCATCTGCCGGTGCTGATCGTCAGCCTCCAGCCACAACGCCGCGACAATGACGACGGGGCCCTGCGCGGCGGCGCGGTCGGCGTAATCGACTGGTTGCACAAGCCGGTTGACCCGTCGCGGGTCATGGATGTGGTGCGCGCATGCCTCAGGAACAACGGAGTCCGCCCGCGCATCCTTCACGTTGAAGACGATGAGGATCTGCGCACCCTGCTCGCCAGGCTGGTCGAGCCATTGGAGATCGATCTCCTTGGTGCGCCCACCCTGAGCGAGGCGCGTCAACTGATCGACGAGCACCGCTTTGACCTGGCGATCATCGACTTGATGCTGCCCGACGGGGACGGCAGCGAGCTGTTCGACCAGTTGGCCCAAAGCACGCCGCCCCCTCCCGTAATCATATTCTCCGCGCTGGATTCACCGGTGCACGACAGCCGCCTGGCCCTGCGCCAGTTGGTCAAGTCGCGCCATGACGGCGACGAACTCGCTGCGCTGATCCAGCAGCTGCTCCAGCAATGGCCGCCCGGCCATACCCCGGTTTCCGAAGAGGTCAACCCATGAGCGACTCCACTAGCCAGCGCATTTTGATGGTTGAGGACGAGGAGGACATCGCGTTCCTCATTCGCTTCATGCTCGAACGGCACGGATTTACCGTGGATCACGCGGCAGACGGCCGTCAGGCCATCGAAAAGATCACCTCATCGGGCCCACCTGATCTGACCCTGATGGACATCATGCTGCCCTACCACGACGGGTTGGAGCTGATCGAGCGGCTGCGCGCACAACCTGGCTGGGAAAGCGTGCCGGTGCTGATGCTGACCGCCAAGGCACGTGAGGTGGATATTGTCCGGGCGCTTGAGCTGGGCGCCGACGACTACGTGACCAAGCCCTTCCAGCCGGAGGAACTGTTGGCGCGCATTCGCCGCCTGTTGCGGAGGCCGCGATGACTCGCCTGGTTCTAGGCATGGCGCTGGCGCTTCCGATTGCACTATTGCCAGCGCTGGCGCTGGCTGATGTCGCCAGCGCCCAACGACAGATCGAAGCGCAGCAACTCGATGCTGCCGAGGCGACCCTGCTGGAGCATCTGACACGCCAGCCCAACGACAGCGAAGCTCGATTCCTGCTGGCTCGCGTGCGCGCCTGGCGTGGCCAACCCGAGCAGGCCCTGCCCCTCTACGATCAGCTGCTGCAACGCGAACCGAACAACGCCGACTACCTGCTCGGGCAGGGCCAGGCGCTGCTCTGGGCCGGTCGCCCGCAGGCCGCGCTGGACTCGCTCGAACGGGCTGCGCAGATCGCCCCGGACTATGCCGATATCCAGCAGGTGATTCAGCAGGCGCGCGCCGCGATGACCTCCCCGGTGACTGCCACCACAGCGGTCGCCACAGCGCCGGCGCAGCGCCGCCACGAGCTCGAATTGTCGGCCCGCCAAGACTGGCTGGACAGCGGCTTCGACAACTGGCGCAGTCAGCGCCTCGACTACGCTTCGACGCAACCGGAAGGGCTCGGCTGGTACGGTGCACTGCTGCGCGAGCAGCGCTTTGGCGAATGGGATCAGGGCGCCGAGGCGGGGGCGGTGATCGCATTGGATGAAAACTGGACGCTGCAACCCGAAGTTGGCTATCAGCCGTCACCTTACTTTCTGCCCGAATGGCACGCCGACCTACGCCTGCAGCGCCGACTGCCGGCGGGCTTCCTCGGCGCTGCCAGCATTCGCCGCACCGAATACGAAACCACCCGCGTCGAGCGGTTAGCCCTCAGCGCCGAACGCTATTGGGACTCCTGGCGTTCGGGCTACACCCTGAACATCACCGATGTGGCCAATGCCGGCACGCCGGTCGGCCATGACCTGGCGCTGGACTACTACTACGCCGGCCTCAGCTATGCCGGTCTGCGCCTGACCGTCGGTGAAGAAGAAGCCGTCGAAGAACAACAGCTGATCACCAGCGACGTACGCGCGCTCAGCCTGCAGGGTCGCCATTGGCTGGACAGCCGCTGGGCGCTGACCTGGGAAGTCGGTCATCACCGCCAGGGCGATTACTACACGCGCCGCTGGCTGCAGCTCGGCCTGCGGCATGCTTTCTGAACGGCTGCCCGCCTGTCCAGCCTGGCTGTGCGAGACGCCACGCCAGGTCTGGCTGTCGATCTGGCCAGAAGACGCCATGCTGCAGCTCGCGCTGTACTGCGCGCTGGGGCTTGGCGCCCTGACTCTGCTGGTGATGTTGCAGGTCATGTTGCTCGGCGAGCTCGCCCGCCGGCGCGCCAGTCGCCGCCAGCAGTTCAACGAGCAGTGGCGGCCGTTCTTTGCCTTGTGCAGCCTTGGCGATGAGCTGCCGGCGCCAGCGCCGACCCTGCCACGCGGACAGCAGCTGTGGTTTCTCCTGCAATGGAACCGCACCCAGCTGCAACTGCGTGGGGCAGCCCGTGAGCGGATGAATCGCGCCTTGGTCGCGCTGGGCATGGATCAACAAGCTCTGGTGCTGCTACGCGGTCGGGTCCGCAGCAAGCTGATCGGGCTGACCTGCCTACGCCACCTTGCGGACCCCGCGTATTGGAATGACGTGCAACCGCTGCTCGTGAATCGCAACGTGACCGTCTCACTGGCCTCAGCGCAGACGTTGATTGCCATGGATGCGACCCGTGCCATGCAGCTGATCCTGCCGGCCGCCGTGAGCCGTCCGGACTGGGCGTTGCCACGCCTGGCGAGCCTCTGTCAGCAAGCCGGCGAACAGGCTGTGACCTTGCCATTGCTGATTGCCCTCAGCGGCTCCGAAGACCCGCGCCGCGAGCGACTGGTGCCCCTGTTGGTGCATGGCGACCCCCGTCACGCGGCGCCATGGGCGCGCGCGCGGCTCGAAGAGAACGCTGCGCCGGAGCAGTTGCAGGTCGCGCTGCGTTGCCTCTGCGAATTGGGCGACCCGCGTGACCGCGGCCGTCTGCTGCGTGCCCTGCAACACAGCCATGCCGATGTGCGTCTGGCCGCGCTGCAAGCCCTGCATAAACAGGCACGCAGCGACGACAGCGCGCTGTTCATGCCGTTGCTTGGCGATCCCAGCTGGTGGGTCCGCCAAGCCGCCGCCGATAGCTTGGCAACGCTGCCGGGCGCCACCCCAGAAGGGCTACAGACGCTGTTCCGGCAAGTGCACGATCGTTACGGACAAGACGCTCTGCGCCGCGCCATGGCGGAGATCAAACGGTGACCTTCGATTGGCTCAGGTGGCTGCAGCTGGGTTTCATCCTCTATTTTCTGCTGCTCAACGGCATGTACCTGTTGCTCAACGTGCTGTCGATGGCCAGCCTGACGAGTTATATCCGACAGCGCGCCGAAATTGGTGAGATCGCCCCCTATCTCGGCGTCGAGCCTCCGGTTTCGGTGCTGATGCCGGCATTCAACGAAGAAGCGACGATTCGCACCTCGGTGCGCTCGATGCTGCAACTGCAGTACCCCGAGTTCGAAGTGGTGGTGATCAACGACGGTTCGAAGGACAGCACCCTCGCCGTGCTGATCGAGGAGTTTGAACTGGTGCCGCATCCCGAGCCGCTGCGCCAGGCCGTTGCCCATCAGCCGGTGCAGGCGATCTACCGCTCACGACGCTACGCCAATCTGCGGGTCATCGACAAAGCCAACGGCGGCAAGGCTGACGCACTGAATGCCGGTATCAATGCCGCGCGACACGGTTTGTTCTGCGGAGTAGATGCCGACTCGATCCTCCAGCGCGACAGTCTGCTGCGGGTTGTCCAACCTTTCCTCGAAGACGAACGCACGGTCGCCGCTGGCGGCACGGTCCGTATCGCCAACGGCTCGGAGGTGCGCGGTGGTTTTCTGATCCGTGCCGGACTGCCGAGCAACTGGCTGGCACGCTTTCAGATCGTTGAATACCTGCGAGCCTTTCTGTTCGGCCGCCTCGGCTGGTCACCGATGAACGCCGTGCTGATCATCTCCGGTGCCTTCGGGCTATTCGACAAGGAGCGGGTCATGGCCGTCGGCGGCTACCGCACCGACACGGTGGGCGAGGACATGGAACTGGTGGTGCGGCTGCATCGCTATCACCGGGAAAAGCGCATTCCCTACCGCATCCGCTACCTGCCCGACCCGATCTGCTGGACCGAATGCCCGGAAGATCTCGGCACCCTCGGCCGCCAGCGCAGCCGCTGGCAACGCGGGCTGGCAGAGAGCCTGAGCCGCCACGCACGCCTCGCCTTCAGCCTGCGCGGCGGCACACCGGGCTGGCTGGCCTGGCCGTTCATGGCGTTGTTCGAATGGATCGGACCGCTAATCGAGCTGGTCGGCTACGGCTTCATGATTGGCGGATTCGTGATGGGCGTAGTGTCGTATGCGGCGCTAGCGGCCTTCCTGCTGGTCGCCATCGGCATGGGGATCCTGCTGTCGGTCAACGGCCTGCTGCTGGAAACCATGTCGTTTCGCGTCTACGAACGTCGCCGCGACATGCTGCGGCTGTTTCTCATGGCCGTGCTGGAGAACTTCGGCTATCGCCAGCTGAACACGCTCTGGCGCTGCCGCGGACTGTGGCAGTGGTTCTCGCGTCGCAAGCATCACTGGGGTGCGATGCGCCGCAGTGGGCGGTGGGGGCAAAGTTAGCTGAACGCTGAGAAACCGTAGGGTGGATCACGCTTCATCAATCCACCATGGCTGTGCAACCAGGTGGATGGAAAAGCGACATCCACCCCACGGATGTCGTTAGAGCTTGATCCAGGTGGCCTTCAGCTCGGTGTACTTGTCGAAGGCATGCAGTGACTTGTCGCGACCGTTGCCGGACTGCTTGAAGCCGCCGAACGGCGCAGTCATGTCACCGCCGTCGTACTGGTTGACCCAGACACTGCCAGCCCGTAACGCCTTGGCGGTCAGGTGCGCCTTGGACAGATCAGCCGTCCACACGGCGGCGGCGAGGCCGTACGGCGTGTCGTTGGCGATGCTCACCGCCTCGGCGGCGGTGTCGAAGGTGATCACCGACAGCACCGGTCCGAAGATTTCTTCGCGGGCGATCTTCATGGCATTGCTGACGCCGTCGAAAATAGTCGGCTCGACGTACAGCCCGCCAGTGTCCTGCATCGTCCGTTGGCCGCCGATCAGCACCTTCGCACCGTCGTTGCGACCGGCTTCGATGTAGCCGAGCACGGTGTCGAGCTGCTGGGTATCGACCAGCGCGCCGACATTGGTGGCCGGATCCAAGGGGTTACCGGGCTTCCAGCCCTTGAGCGCCTCGACCACCATCGGCAGGAAGCGCTCCTTGATCGAGCTTTCGACCAACAGCCGCGAGCCAGCGGTGCAAACCTCGCCCTGGTTGAAGGCGATGGCGCCCGCCGCAGACTTCGCTGCGGACTCCAGGTCCGGGGCGTCAGCAAAGACGATGTTCGGGCTCTTGCCGCCCGCTTCCAGCCAGACGCGCTTCATGTTCGACTCGCCAGCGTAGATCATCAGCTGCTTGGCAACCCGTGTGGAGCCGGTGAATACCAGCGTGTCGACGTCCATGTGCAAAGCCAGCGCCTTGCCCACGGTGTGGCCGTAGCCCGGCAGCACATTGAGCACGCCCGGTGGAATGCCCGCCTCAATCGCCAGTTGCGCCACGCGGATGGCGGTGAGCGGGGATTTCTCAGACGGCTTGAGGACCACCGAGTTACCTGTGGCCAGCGCTGGGCCAAGCTTCCAGCAGGCCATCATCAGGGGGAAATTCCAAGGCACGATGGCCGCTACCACACCTACCGGCTCGCGGGTCACTAGGCCCAGCTGATCGTGCGGCGTCGCGGCCACTTCGTCGTAAATCTTGTCGATCGCCTCGCCCGACCAGCGCAGCGCATTGGCTGAGCCGGGCATGTCGACATTCAACGAATCGCTGATCGGCTTGCCCATGTCCAAGGTTTCCAACAAGGCCAACTCTTCGGCGTTGGCCTGGATGAGGTTGGCGAAGCGAATCATGGTCGCCTTGCGCTTGGCTGGCGCCAGGCGGGACCAGACGCCAGATTCGAAAGCCATACGGGCACTGATTACGGCGCGATCCGCATCGGCCTCGTCACAGCTCGCCACCTCCGCCAACACCCGCCCATCGACCGGGCTGATGCAGTCGAAGCGGGCGCCGCCGGTGGGCTCGGTGTATTCGCCCTGGATGAAGGCGCGGCCTTCGATGCGCAGGTCGCGGGCACGCTGTTGCCAATCGGCAAGAGTCAGGGTGGTCATGGGGCGTCCTCGGTAGTCTGTCGAATAATCAGAAAGGCACCCTAAACCAGCGGCACCAGGCCTATCAATATTTTTTACGCAGCAGCCATTTTCTGCCTTGTTATGTTCGTTTTATTAAACATAGACTCGCCAAAACCGCTGGGCGCTCGGGTGATGTCGCGCTACAGCATAGCCGTCGAACCCGTCGCCCTGCCGGAGCTAGTCATGGCCCATGATCGCGCCACATCTGCCGAACATTTCTGGATGCCCTTCACCGCCAACCGTCAGTTCAAGGGCAGCCCGCGCCTGCTGGAGCGCGCCGAGGGCATGTATTACACAGACACCGATGGCCGTCAGGTGATTGATGGCACCGCCGGGCTCTGGTGCTGTAACGCCGGCCACGGCCGCCGCGAGATCACCGAGGCGGTGAGCCGACAGATCGCCCAGCTGGATTTCGCACCGACCTTCCAGATGGGGCACCCGCTGCCCTTCGAGCTGGCCGAGCGGCTGGCACAGATCAGCCCGGCCGGGCTGAACCGAGTGTTCTTCACCAACTCGGGTTCGGAGTCGGCCGACACCGCATTGAAGATCGCCCTGGCCTATCAGCGCGCGATCGGCCAAGGCAGTCGCACCCGCCTGATCGGCCGCGAACTGGCCTATCACGGCGTCGGCTTTGGCGGCATTTCGGTCGGCGGCATGGCCAACAACCGCAAGGCCTTTGGCGCGCTATTACCAGGGGTCGACCACCTGCCGCACACGCTCGACTTGCAACGCAACGCGTTCAGCCGCGGCCTGCCGGAGCACGGCGTGGAGAGAGCCGACGAGCTGGAACGACTGGTTACCTTGCATGGGGCGGAAAACATTGCCGCCGTGATCGTCGAGCCAATGTCCGGCTCCGCTGGGGTGATCCTGCCGCCGAAGGGTTATCTGCAGCGCTTGCGCGAGATCACCCGCAAGCACGGCATCTTGCTGATATTCGATGAAGTGATTACCGGCTTCGGTCGGGTCGGCGAGGCCTTCGCCGCCCAGCGCTGGGGCGTCACGCCGGACATTCTCACCTGTGCCAAGGGTTTGACCAACGGTGCAATCCCCATGGGCGCGGTGCTGGTCGACGAGCAGATTCACGACGCTTTCATGCAAGGTCCGGAAAGCACCATCGAGTTCTTCCACGGCTACACCTACTCCGGCCACCCCGTGGCCTGCGCAGCTGCCCTCGCGACCCAGGAAATCTACCAGCGAGAGAACCTCTTCCAGAAAGCCATCGAGATCGAAGATTACTGGCAGGATGCCCTGTTCAACCTCCAGGGGCTGCCGAACGTGACCGATATCCGAACGGTTGGGCTGGTGGCCGGCATCCAGTTCGCGGCCCATGCGGACGGCGTCGGCAAGCGTGGCTACGAGGTGTTCCGTCAGTGCTTCGAGGACGGTCTGCTGGCGCGCGCCAGCGGCGACACCATTGCCTTGTCACCAGCGCTGATCGTCGAGCGTGAGCATATCGACGCGATGATCGAGCGCCTGGCCGACGCCATCCGCAAGGCAGCCTGACAGAGCGGTGGCTGCAGGGGCGACCACGTCGGTGAACCGCCCAAAGCCGGACGAGCGATTTGCCGCCACGCGCTGCCCACCGGGTCCGCATCGGGCAGCGCAGGCGCCCTACTGGAACACCGCTGCCAAAGCTNCCCCGCCGATTGGCGGGTTTTTCTTCAAGGGCCGATCAATTACTTGATCTTGGCTTCCTTGTACATCACGTGCTTACGCACGACAGGATCGTACTTCTTGATTTCGATCTTGTCGGGAGTGGTGCGCTTGTTCTTGTCGGTGGTGTAGAAGTGGCCGGTACCGGCGCTGGACACCAAACGGATCAGGTCACGCATGATAGTTCTCCTTAAACCTTTTCGCCGCGAGCGCGGAGTTCAGCCAGAACGGCGTCGATGCCGCGCTTGTCGATAACGCGCATGCCTTTAGCAGTCAGGCGCAGACGTACGAAGCGGTTCTCGGACTCGACCCAGAAGCGGTGATGCTGCAGGTTCGGCAGAAAACGACGACGGGTTTTGTTGTTCGCGTGGGAAATGTTGTTCCCGGTTACCGGACCCTTACCGGTAACTTGACAGACTCTCGACATGCCTCAGCCCTCTAAAACCACATGCCCAACCCGGCATGGGTTGGCCGCTTGAATTCAAATGTCTTTTTGGCGCTCAGCGCCACGTTTCGTTGGGGTCTTACCGGCTACGCGGCAAGCGATGAAACCGGGCCCCTAGAAAAGAGCGCTGCTTTATATCAGAAAGCCCCCCTGGCAACAAGCGCGGTGTAACTTTTAAGCATCGGCGTCTATCGCCGCAATCCCTCCCTAGGCCGCGCCCGGCACGGTCTGCCGGAATATGCCGTTCGTCGCCTTGGTCTTCTCCTCTTTATATATGGACCGAACCGCTCGCGGCAACGAACCGGCCTAACGGGCGCATTGGCTTGCTTCATATCGATGCGATCCAACCGCACGTAACGATACAGCACTCATCAGATCCGACCATGTGATCAGCAGCGCCAGCGAACTGACGTTTTACTCTGCGGAATGCAAAACCGATATTTTCAGCTATTATGCTTGAATTGGACAAGCAACCTGCCCATGGCCGGCCGTCGCGGCAAGGCCCGAGCATTCTGTAAAGGCCGCCCTGCCGAGCGAAGGGGCGATCTGCTATCGTGCGGCCCCGCCGCCCCACCACTAGACAGACCGACACCACATGAGCGACATCGAAGACACCGATACTCCCAAGGACCGCAAATTCGTCGAAGCGCTATCGCGCGGGCTGGATGTACTGCGTGCCTTCACCCACGGTTCGGTGGTGATGGGCAACCAGGACATTGCGCGTATCACCGGATTGCCCAAACCGACGGTGTCGCGCATGACCTACACCCTGACCAAGCTCGGTTACCTCAGCTACTCGCCGCAGCTGGAAAAGTACCAGCTCGATTCCGGCGTGCTGGCGCTGGGTTATGCCTACGTGTCCAACCTGCGCGTGCGCCAGCTGGCCAAACCATACATGGATGAGTTTTCCCGCCGTACCAACACATCAGTGGGGCTGACCTGCCGTGACCGGCTGTCGATGATCTACATCGAGAACTGCCGTCCGGCCGAGGTTTCGACGCTACGCATGGACGCGGGTGTACGCCTGCCGCTGGCCACCACCGCGGCAGGCCGCGCCTTCCTCGCCGCAACCCCGGACAAGGAGCGAGAGCATCTGATGTCCGCGCTGGAAACCAAGTACGGAGACGGCTGGGCAGCCATGAAGCAATCGCTGGACGGCTCCTTTGCCGAGTTCCGCCAGCACGGCTTCTGCTTGTCGCTCGGCGACTGGGACCGCAACGTGATGGCCGCTGGCGTACCGCTGCATCTAGCCGACGGCAGCATCATGGCGCTTACCTGCGGCGCGCCCTCGTTCCAGCTCAGCGAAGAAACCCTACGCGGCTCGCTGGCACACCAGCTGGAAATGCTCGCACGCGATATCGAAAGTCTGGGCGTCTGATCATTGGCTAAGCGACACCCAGTCAAGCGGGAAGCGTAGGCTTCACCGACCTTTCGCTCATCGACTCCGCAAGATGGCGATCAGTCCGCCGTCACTGCGACCGGACGCTGGCCCAGGCGATGTCTGCGAGCAGTTCGCGGCAATCCGCCAACGCGGTACGCGCGCGTCCGGCCAGCCAGTTACGGGCCAGGTCGTGGCAGGGCCCGATCACTACAGCGAGAAAGCAATCGCCCGGCATCCGGCGAAAGGCACCGCTATCACGGTGCCGACGCAAGATTGCGCTCACCCGCTCGCCATGGGCCTGATTGACCTCGCGCAGTCGTTCCCCCATCTCACCGGCCTCTACCCGCCCACGGTTGTGCAGAACGAAGCGTGCCCAGTCCGGGTTTTCCACGACCCAATCGATGTAGCTGGTGACGAACAATTTGACGCACGCCTCGGCATCCAGCGTATCGATCAGTCCGGCCTCCAATCGCGCGGCGTATTCACCGATGCCCTCCAGATAAAGCACAGCGATGATCCGCTCGCGGTTACCGAAATGGTGGTAAAGGCTGCCGATGCTGGCGCCGGAACGGTCTCGGATCATTTCGATGGTGGTCGCCTCCACCCCGAACTCGGTAAAGCAGGCGAGCGCGGCCTGAAGAATTTCTTGCTTGCGACTACTTCGGGCCATCCGATCTCCGACTAGAATAATGTTCTAGAATTAATTTCTACTGCTCCTATACTGCACCGATCCAGGCATTACAAAAAGACCGGAGAACAGGCATGGCGACGATACAGGCGGAAGCACGCTCGATCGACAACGGTAACGGCCATCAATTGGCGAGCTGCTGGTACCACCCTGAGGGCATACCACGCGGCGCCGTGCTGATCGCTCCAGCAATGGCGGTGAAACAAGACTTCTATGCCCATTTCGCCAGTTGGCTCGCAAATCAGGGATTTCTGGCGGTGACCTTCGACTACCTCGGCATGGGCCAGTCCTGCCATGTCCCTTTACGCCAGCTTGAGGTGGATATTCTCGACTGGGCCCGTCACGACTGCAGTGCCGTGTTGGCCAACGTTGTGGAAGCGGCCGGGGAGCTACCGATCTATTGGATCGGCCACAGTGTCGGCGCGCAAATCCTGCCGCTGGTGCAAGGCCATGAGCGGCTCACCCGCATCGTGACCATCGCTGCAGGCAGCGGTTACTGGCGCGAGAACAGCCCACAGATTCGCCGCCAGGCATGGTTGCTTTGGCATGGATTGGCGCCGCTGCTTACGCCGTTGTTCGGCTACTTTCCCGGTGGGCGTATCGGGGCAGTCGGTGATCTGCCGGCCGGCGTGATCCGCCAGTGGCGTCGCTGGTGCCTGCATCCCGAGTACTTGGTTGGCATCGAGGGCGACCCCATGCGGCGCGCGTTCGCCGAGGTGCAGACGCCGCTGACGTCCCTGTCATTTACCGACGACGAGATGATGTCGGCGCGCAATACCGAGTCCTTGCACGGCTTCTACACCGCCGCACCGAAACAGATGCGCCGCATCGCCCCGGGCGAAGTCGGTGCCGATCGCATCGGCCACTTCGGCTTCTTCCGTCGAGCCTTCGCGCCTACGCTCTGGACGGATTATTTGTTGCCGGAATTGGAACAGAGCCACCAGGGCCAGACTAGTGCGCTGGCAACGGCGACGTAGCCTCATCGCCACCGACGACATCATCTAGGTGAGCCGCAATATACGCCTGCGATCGTAGGCTGGATCACGCTTCACCGACCCACCACAATGCGGCGCCAAGCCACCCGCGTGGATGTAAAAGGCGACATCCACCCTACCGAGCTGAGTAAAGAGCCGTAGGGTGGGCTTCAGCCCACCACCCGCGCCACGAGGGTGGTGGGCTGAAGCGAAGCGCCGCCCGGTCAGCCTGCTAAAGCACGCCTGCTAAAGCAAAACCGGGCCATAAGGCCCGGTCGTGTTGTTGCGATTGGCGCGTTACGCCACCTGCATCAGCTGCGCATAAGCCTTCAGGTGATGGTCATCGTCGCCGAACTGGTGGGCGATCATCACTAGGCGCTTGGCATGGTGGGCGAGGTTGTATTCCCAGGTCATGCCGATGCCGCCGTGCAGCTGGATCGCTTCTTCGGCGACCTTGCGTGCAGCGCGGGCGCAGATGTATTTGGCGGCGGCGATGATGCGGCGGCGGTCGTCGTTGTCTTCGCCATCGGCAAAGGTCGCGGCGAGGATTGCCATGCTGGTGGCCTGTTCCAGCTCGGTCTGCATGTCCACCATGCGGTGCTGCAGCACCTGAAACTTGCCGATCGGCACGCCGAACTGCTTGCGCGTCTTCAGGTAGTCGAGGGTCAGTTTGCAGGCTTCATCCATGCTGCCCAGCGCATCGGCGCACTGCGCGGCAATGGCGCGGCCCTGCTGGTAACGCATCGCCGGGAGCGCGTTGCCGATTTCGCCGAGCACGGCATCGGAACCCACCTGCACGTTGTCCAAGAACAGTTCGCAGCCCTTGCGTCCGTCGATGGTTGGGTAGACGCGGCGGCTGACGCCTTGGCCGTTCGGATCGACAAGGAACAGGCTGATGCCGCTTTCGTCACGGCTGTCGCCTGAGCTGCGCGCGGACACGATGATCTGTCCGGCGCTGTGCCCACCGATCACCACAGCCTTTCGTCCGGACAGGCGATAACCGCCGTCGACCGCTTCAGCTTTGGTCTGTACATCGTGCAGGTTGTAGTGGCTCTGCGGCTCGTCGAAGGCCACCGCCAGTTGCAGCGAACCGGCTGCGACCTGCGGGAGCAGATCTTCTTTCTGCGCGTCGCTGCCCAGCTGGTTGAGCAGGCCGCCGCCGAAGATCACCGATTGCAGGTAGGGCTCCAGTGTCAGGCCCCGGCCCAGCTCGGTCATCACCAGCATGGTTTCCACACCACCACCGCCAAAGCCGCCGATCTCTTCGGCAAAGGGTACGGCGGTCAGGCCCAGATCACCCAGCTGACCCCAGAACTCGGAGGAAAAGCCCAATTCCGACTCGCTGAATTTCTCGCGCTGTTCGAACGGGTAGGCGTCGCGCACCAGACGTGCAGCGGTGTCTTGCAGCATTTGCTGCTCTTCAGTCAGTTTGAAGTCCATTGCGGTGCCCCCTTACAGCTCGAGAATCATCTTCGAGACGATGTTCTTCTGGATTTCGTTGGAGCCGCCGAAGATCGACAGCTTGCGCATGTTGAAGTAATCACCGGCCAGCGACGCGCTGTAGTCGGCGTGCAAGAGATCGCCGTCGTAATCCAGCTGCATTTCCTCTTCAAGGAATGGCAACGCATAAGGGCCGATGACCTTGCGCAGCAGGCTGGTGATGGCCTGGCGGATCTCGGTGCCCTTGACCTTGAGGATCGAGGACTCCGCGCCCGGCACGCCGCCCTCCTTAGCCGCCGCAAGGATGCGCAGGGTGCTCATTTCGATGGCCATCAGCTGCATCTCAACTTCCGCCACCTGAGCGCGGAACAGCGGGTCTTCGAGCATCGGCTTGCCGTCGCAGACTTCCTTCAAGGCGATGCGCTTCAGATGCGCCAGCGCGGCCTTGGAGGCGCCGATGCCGGCGAGGCCCGTGCGCTCGTGAGTCAGCAGGTACTTGGCGCAGGTCCAGCCCTGGTTTTCCTCGCCGACGAGGTTTTCCACCGGCACGCGGACGTTGTCGAAGAAGACTTCGTTGACCTCATGGTCGCCGTCCAGGGTGATGATTGGCCGCACGCTGATGCCGGTGCTTTTCATGTCTATCAACAGGAAGCTGATGCCGCGCTGCTGCTGGGCTTCCGGGTCTGTGCGCACCAGGCAGAAGATCATGTTGGCGTGCTGGCCGAGGGTGGTCCAGGTCTTCTGGCCGTTGACCACGTAATGGTCGCCATCGCGCACGGCGCGGGTCTTGAGACTGGCCAGGTCGGAACCGGCACCCGGCTCCGAATAGCCCTGGCACCACCAGTCTTCGCCGGAGAGGATGCGCGGCAGGTAATGGTCCTTCTGCTGCTGGCTGCCGAACTTGATGATTACCGGGGCGACCATGTTGACGCCGAAGGGCACGGTACGCGGTGCGCCGAACTGGGCGCATTCTTCGTCGAAGATGTGCTTTTCCACCGGGCCCCAGGTGGTGCCGCCCATCTCCACCGGCCAGCCCGGCGCGTACCAGCCGCGCTTGACCAGAATCTGCTGCCAGCGCTCGTGGTCCTGTTTGGACATGTGCTTGCCGAGCTTGACCTTGGCGGCGATGTCCGCAGGCAGCTCGTTTGTCAGGAAGGCGCGCACTTCATCGCGGAAGGCGAGCTCTTCGGCCGTGTAGTTGACGTTCATGGATGAATCCTCGATATCCGATCGGCAGAGTGCAGGCGGGCGGTGCTCATTGCCCGGCCTGCCATTCGGTGAAGGTGCGGCCTTCGGCGGCCAGTTTTTCCAGCAGTGGCGCCGGTTTCCACCAGTCGCCGCAACGTGCGTGCAGTTCCTTGACCCGCGCCAGCACGGTGTCCAGCCCAACGCTGTCGGCATAGAACATCGGCCCGCCGCGGAAGGCCGGGAAGCCATAGCCATTGAGGTAGATAACGTCGATATCACTGGAGCGCTGGGCGATACCCTCTTCGAGAATCTTGGCGCCCTCGTTGACCAGCGCAAAGATGCAGCGCTCGACAATGTACTGCTCGTCCAGCGCCTTTCGCTCGATGCCTTTCTCCTGTGATGCAGCTTCCAGCATAGGCGTGAGTTCAGGGTTCTCCAGCGGCGTACGGTTACCCGGCTCGTAGCGGTAGTAGCCGGCGCCGGTCTTCTGGCCCAGCATGCCGGCGGCGCAGAGCTTGTCGGACACGGTGGGGAAATCCAGATGCGCCGGCAACGTCGCGCGCTGTCGCTTGCGGATCGCCTGGCCAATATCGAGACCGGACAGATCACGCATGGCGAACGGCCCCATGGCCATGCCGAAGTTTCGCAGCGCACCGTCGACCTGTCCTGGCGTGGCGCCCTCCTCCAAGAGGAATTCCGCCTCGCGGCCGTACTGGAAGACCATGCGGTTACCAACGAAGCCGTCGCAGACGCCGACCACCACCGAGACCTTCTTCAGCTGCTTGCCGATGGCCATGGCCGTGGCGAGCACTTCATTGCTGGTCTTCTCGCCACGGACGACTTCCAGCAGGCGCATGACATTGGCCGGGCTGAAGAAATGCAGCCCGACTACGTCTTCAGGGCGCTTAGTAAAGGCCGCGATGGCATTCAAATCGAGTGACGAGGTGTTGGAGGCGAGAATCGCGCCGGGCTTGCATACCGCATCCAGCTGCTCGAACACCTGCTGCTTGACGCTCATTTCCTCGAATACTGCTTCAACAACCACATCGGCATCGGCCAGCGCAGCGTACTCGGTAACGCCTTCGACCAGCGCGAGGCGCTTTTCCATTGCCTCCTCGGTCAGGCTGCCGCGCTTGACGCTCGCCGCGTAGGTGTCGCGGGCGCGCTGCAAGCCACGCTGCAGAGCGTCTTCGCTGATTTCCAACAGCTTCACCGGCACCCCGGCATTGGCGAAGCTCAGGGCGATACCGACACCCATGGTGCCGCCGCCGATCACCGCTGCGGTCTTGATCGGCCGCGGCTTCACATCGGATGGCAGATCGTTGATCTTGCCGGCCTGGCGCTCGGCAAAGAACGAGTGGACCAACGCACCACGCTGTGGCGAGTTCAGGCATTCGGCAAACAGCTCACGCTCCCGCTTGAGGCCTTCGGCCAAAGGCAATTGAGTGGCCGCCTCGACTGCAGCGATGCAACGCAGCGGCGAGAACAGCCCGGGCATGCGCTTAGCCACTTCAGCGTGCTTGGCACGGATCAGGGCCTCGTTGTCGACGCCCTCAAGACCTTGGGTTTGCTCGCCAGTGCGCCGCGGTGCGCGGCCTTCATCGACCATACGCCGGGCGTAAGCGAGGCCGGCGTCCACCAGATCACCATCAAAGAGCTCGTCGACGATATTGTGCTCGACCGCCTCAGCAGCACTGATCGGCGTGCCGCTGACAATCATGTCCAATGCCTTGGCGACACCGGCAAGCCGCGGCAGCCGCTGGGTGCCGCCTGCGCCGGGCAGCAAGCCCAGCTTCACTTCCGGCAGACCGACCTTGGCGTCTTTCCGGGCGATGCGGTAATGGCAGCCCAGCGCCACTTCAAGTCCGCCGCCCAACGCGGTGCCGTGGATCACTGCAACGCTCGGCTTGCTGCAGCTTTCGATGAATTCGATAACCTCTGGCAGGCTCGGCGCTTGCGGGGGCTTGCCGAACTCCTTGATGTCAGCGCCGGCGATAAAGGTGTTGCCCTCGCACACCAGCGCGACGGCGCGGACCTGCTGGTCCGCTTCGGCACCCTGAAAGGCCTTCAATAGACCCTCACGTACCGCCTGGCCAAGGGCGTTGACCGGTGGATTGTTGACCGTGATCAGAGCGATCGCGCCCTGAATTTCGAGCCTTACGGCATCCGTCATGGCAGGCCTCCGCTTGTGAAATGATGATTAGAGTTGTTATTTCACGGAATCATGTTTCGCACAGCAGAATAGTCGAGTCATTTCCGCATGTCGAGAGACTGGCAACAATCGATGAACCTAGCAAGCGCCATAAGTCATGTAGCGTTGCTGGCATAACTGAGACTGGGCTATATCGACCCTCTGCAGCGCCTTGGTGGCTGGCAGCGGACCCGGCATGGGCGTACCGACTGGTCACTTATCGAATGACCAAAACACCAGGCAAAAAAAAGGAGCCGGCCCCCAGGGGAACCGGCTCCTCGTAGTTCAGCGCATTTACAGCCCGAGGCAGAGGTATTTGATCTCGAGGTAATCCTCGATTCCGTACTTCGAACCTTCGCGACCCAAGCCGGAGGACTTCACGCCACCGAACGGCGCCACCTCGGTGGAGATCATGCCGGTATTGATGCCGATCATTCCCGACTCGATGGCCTCGGCGACGCGGAACACGCGGCCCAAATCACGCGCATAGAAGTACGCGGCCAGACCGAACTCGGTGTCATTCGCTAGGGCGATACCCTCGGCCTCGTCCTCGAAGCGGAACAGCGGCGCCAGCGGGCCGAAGGTTTCTTCCTTGGCCACCTTGGCGTTATGCGGCACATTGACCATCAGCGTCGGCTCGAAATAGCTGCCACCCATCTGATGCGCCTTACCGCCGGTGAGCACCTGGGCGCCATTAGCGACGGCATCCTCGATGTGTTCACGCACCTTGGTCGCGGCACGGTCATCGATCAAAGGCCCGATGTCGACGCCCTCGTCCAGGCCGTTGCCAACCTTCAGTTTCTCTACCGCGGCCTGGAATTTCTTGGCGAACTCGTCGTACACGCCGTTCTGCACATAGATGCGGTTGACGCACACACAGGTTTGGCCCGCGTTGCGATACTTGGACTGCATGGCGCCTTTTACCGCCTCGTCGAGGTCGGCGTCATCGAACACCAGGAACGGCGCGTTGCCACCCAGCTCCAGCGACAGCTTCTTGATGCCCGGCGCGCACTGGGCCATCAGCTTGGCGCCGACTTCGGTGGAACCGGTGAAGCTAAGTTTGCGCACGGTCGGGTTGGCGGTCAGCTCGTCACCGATATCGCCGGCCGAACCGGTGACGACGCTGAACACGCCCTTTGGAATGCCGGCACGTTCAGCCAGCTCAGCCAGGGCCAGCGCGGAGAATGGCGTCTGGCTGGCGGGTTTGAGCACCATGGTGCAGCCCGCCGCGAGCGCCGGGCCCGCCTTGCGGGTGATCATCGCTGCCGGGAAATTCCACGGTGTGATGGCCGCGGTCACGCCAATCGGCTGCTTGATGACGATGATGCGCTTGTCTTTCTGATGCCCAGGAATGGTATCGCCATAGATGCGCTTGGCTTCCTCGGCGAACCACTCGATAAAGGAGGCGGCATAGGCGATTTCGCCCTTCGACTCGGCCAGCGGCTTGCCCTGCTCCAGCGTCATCAGGCGACCCAGATCGTCCTGGTTTTCCATCATCAGCTCGAACCAGCGGCGCAACTTCTGCGAACGCTCCTTGGCAGTCAGATCACGCCAGGCCGGCAACGCGCGCTCGGCAGCCTCGATGGCCCGACGCGTCTCGGCAGCGCCCATTTTCGGCACGGTGCCGAGAATCTCGTTGCTGGCCGGGTTGTTGACCTTGATGGTCTGGCCGCCATCCGCATCCTGCCAGGCCCCGTCTATATAAGCCTGCTGGCGGAACAGCGATGTGTCTTTGAGTTGCATGGCAGTCTCCTACGAGCCGGCGCGGCGCCGGACAATGAATCAAGGCCTTGAGGCCGTACGGGGCAGTTGGCAGTGGAACCGCCCGACCTAGGTCAGAACGAGGTGTGGCCTCGAGGTTCCTGCTGCATGGCAGAGCGTTTGAAATCTCGAACGGATCCTAGGCCTACGCCACTGAACAGACAACATCATGTTCGGAAAAATTAACGCACCATAGCTGAGCCTGATGACCAACCGAATCGTCGCGCCAAGCCCTTACCCGTCAGCCACGCAGCCGCCGAAGCGCCATGGACGACCGCGGACGACATGCGTATGATTGCGACCCGCAACGCACCAGTAGCTCAGCTGGATAGAGTACTGCCCTCCGAAGGCAGGGGTCGTGGGTTCGAATCCCGCCTGGTGCGCCATACAGAAAAGGCCTCACGTGAAAACGTGGGGCCTTTTTTTGCTTTGGGCTTTGCCAGTTCTGTGCCATGCCGCGCCACCCCTAAACTTCAGACGCAGCCTTGCCAGCCTCGGCCAGCAACCAATCGCGAAAGGCTTGCACCTTGGGCAGGTCGCCGCTTTCGGCCCGATAAACCACGTAGTACGCCTGGGTTAGCGGGCAATCCAAGCCGCTGTCGGCCAGGGGACGGATCAGCCGACCGGCATCCAGGTCGTCCTTCACCATCACACTGCGCGCCAGTGCGATCCCCTGCCCGTTCATCGCTGCCTGCAGTACAGCGGCCGAGTTGTTAATACGCAGGCCGTGACTGGTGTTTATTTGATTGAAACCCGAGGCGTCCAACCACATTCGCCAGGTTGGGTAGTCCGCATCGGTCGCCATCGACAGGTCGTGGATCAACGTAGCGCGCGGCAAGCGTTCTGTTGGCAGCCGCCCGCGCTCCAATAGCGGATAGCTTGGCGAGCAGACTGGAAATATAACCTCGTCCATCAGCCGAACGGCGGTTAGACCAGGCCAGCTGCCGGAACCGTAGCGGACACCGACATCGATACGCTCAGCCTGAAAATCCGCCGAACGCGAACTGGTGTCCAGCAGCACATCCAGATCCGGATAAGCCTGCTGAAATCGCTCGATGCGCAGCAGCAACCATTTCGCAGCAAAGGCCGGGCTCACAGTAACGGTGAGCTCGGCATTCGCGCCCGCGTCCCTAAGCCGTGACAAGCCCAACCGCAATTTTTCGAAGCCTTCGCGAATGTCAGGCAGTGCCGAGCGCGCCGCGTCCGTCAATTCAAGGCGTGCCGAACCACTTGTGGCGCGGGTAAATAAAGCGATTCCAAGCCACGACTCCAGGTTGCGGACCTGATGCCCTACGGCCGCCGGCGTGACGTTCAACTCAGTTGCGGCTGCAGAAAAACTACGGTGCCGCGCTGCGGCTTCGAATGCGCGCAAGGCGTTGAGGTTGGCAGGGGCAGTCATCGATAGATTTCCTATCTCGGTAGGCAAGATTTTATGCGTTGTTGGCAGTGCCTGAGCGAAACAACAATTGCATCAGGACGACAGTAAATGTCCCGCAGATGGGGAACCTCTGCGCCACCTGAAGGTTGTTGGCGATCAACAACCTTACGCTCAGCAACACTGCGGAGATCAAAACATGCATAGTTTTTCTAACAAGGTAGCCATCGTTACCGGCGGTAGTTCAGGAATTGGTAAGGAAGTCGCCAAGCGTCTGGTCGAAGCTGGCGCCTCGGTGGTTATTGGCGGTCGCGATGCGGACAAGCTGACCCGGGCAGCCCAGGATATAGATGCCAGTGGTCGTCAGGTACGTTCACTCGCTGGCGATATCGCCCAACCCGCCACTGCTCAGGCATTGGCTGACTTAGCGGTGCGCGAGTTCGGCGGAGTGGACGTTCTGATCAACAACGCGGGTGTCTTTAATCCGAAGCCGTTCCTTGAGGTCAATCCTGATGAGTACGACTGGTTCCTCGATACCATCCTCAAGGGCAAGTTCTTCATGGCCCAGGCTGCTGCTAAAGCGATGCTCCAGCGCGGCGGCGGCGTTATCGTACAAACCGGCTCGCTGTGGGCTATTCAGGCAATCGGCGCGACGCCTTCCGCTGCCTACTCCGCAGCGAATGCCGGCGTGCATGCCTTGACGCGTAACTTGGCAATCGAGCTGGCTGGGTTAAACATCCGCATCAACACCGTGGCACCAGCAGTGGTCGAGACGCCGGTATACAACACCTTCATGGATGCTGAGCAGGTCAAGGAAGTGCTTCCGACCTTCAATGCGTTCCACCCGTTGGGGCGTAACGGACAACCCGGTGACGTAGCTGCGGCCATCCTGTTTCTGGCTTCGACCGAGGCCTCCTGGATTACTGGCGCCATACTGCCGGTCGATGGCGGTGTGACCGCCGGGCGCAACTAAACGACCGTGTTCGTTGTGATTCGGTTGGGCTTAGCAAATGCGTAGGTGATCCGCCGCGTCTGGCGGACCGAATAGGTTCTGCCATCTCTCTCGCACGGGTAGCAGCGATACTTCATCAACGACCCATCGGGGGTCGGCTGGGCTCTGCCTAGCCCACCATTGTCTCAAATGGCTTTTCCGAGCGCTTCGAGCAGCATGGCGATCTTCTGTTCGTTTCGCTTGTAGTAGGTCCAGGGGCCGATGCGTTGCGAGGTCACCAGCTGCGCGCGCTGGAGCGCGGCGAGGTAGTTCGAGACGGTCGATTGGGACAGCCCGACGCGCTCCTGGATGATGCTGACGCATACACCCAGCTGCTCGGGATCGGCTTCCTGCTCGGGGAAGTTCGTCTTCGGGTCCTTCAGCAGGGTAAGGATGGCCAGGCGGGTCGGGTTGTCCAACGCCTTCAGCGCTTCACTGACGTCTATGCTCATATCTGCGTCGGGTAGTGGGTTTTCGCGATCTTACGATACTTCGTCTCGAATCGCTGAGTGCCCTGCGACGGAGGACACGCAGCGGCGGCTTATTCCGAGTGGGCCGGATAGTCGGTATAGCCCTGCTCCGTTCCGCCATACATGCTGCTCGGATCAAGCGTGTTCATGGGCGACCCATGGGCAATCCGAGACGGCAGATCAGGATTGGCAATGAACGCGCGTCCGAATGCGACAAGGTCGGCCCAGCCGGCTTCGATTGCCGCGGCAGCTCGCTCTGGCGTGTATTTACCCGCGTAGATGATTTTGCCGCTGAACGCCTTACGTACAGCCTGCCTGAAGCTGTTGGGCAGTTCCGGCGCGCTGTCCCAATCGGCTTCAGCCAGTGACACATACGCTACGCCGATCTCTTCCAGAATTTTCACGGCTTCTACGTACGTCTCGTGGGGATCGTCCTCGACCAGCCCCAGGTAGACGCGCGCCTCATCGGTGCTAGCAAAGAGCGGCGCAAAGCGTATCCCGACCCGATCCGCACCTATCGCATCGGAAATTGCCTGCGCGATCTCGCGCAAAAAGCGCAGGCGGTTCTGCAGCGAACCACCGTATTCGTCGGTTCGGGTGTTGGTGTGAGCCGAGATGAACTGATTCACTAGATAGCCATTGGCGCAGTGCACCTCGATGCCGTCGAACCCTGCCTCCAAAGCGTTTCGCGCAGCCTGGACATAGAGTTGCACCAGTTCTTTGACCTCCCCGGTTGATAGCGCTCTTGGGGTCGACGGATCAGCCAGCATCCCTTCGCCGGGCCCGGTCTCGATGAAGACCTTGACGTTGCGTGCGGGGATTGCAGAGGGCCCCACCGGATCAGCCCCGTCAGGCTGGAGCGATGTGTGGGACACGCGCCCGACATGCCACAACTGCGCGAAAATCACGCCGCCTTCGGCATGCACCGCTTGAGTGATGGCCTTCCAGCCTTCGACCTGTTCCTGGCTATGGATGCCGGGGGTCCAGGCGTAGCCCTGGCCTCGTGCCTCGATCTGGGTGCCTTCGGTCACCATGAAACCTGCACCGGCTCGTTGCCGGTAATAGGTCGCCATCAGTGAGTTAGGGACATTGCCCGGTTGCGAACTCCGTGAGCGCGTGAGAGGAGGCAGGACAATGCGGTTGCGCAAAACGAAGGGGCCAAGCGAAGTCTGGGTGAAGAGTGATTTGTGATTCATAACGTTAGATTTAGATATCGTGATTTATAGATATTAAAAGACATGGGCTGCCTTACCGAGAAGTGCGCCGTCTCCACCCCAGCGTCGAGCTTCAAACGTGGGCAGTGGCGACCACTGAACTGGCTATGCTGGTCACCATATCGATAAATGTCAATATCTAGATTTTAGACTGCACCATGCTGAGATCTTGAAGCTGCTGTGTCAGCACGGTGCCGAGCCCACCTAGACCGGCAAGGCACCTGTGCTTCGCACCCTAGGGAAACGCCTGTGAAAGAGACGACGCTTGCCGGTCTCACAGGCGTTGAAGCGATGCAACGAAGAGGATTTGGGCCCGTCACCTGCGATGGGTATATCAGTGCTCGTGCTTGGCGCTGACGAAACTCAGCGAAGAGAACATGCCGCGCACGCGTGCGTCCGGGTCTTCGCTCGGGACGGTGGTGGACGCGGCGATGACGTTGAGCCCGTGGTTGCGCACGATGATTTTTGCCTTGCCCTGCTTGTCGGTGGTTGCTGCCACTTCATCCGGGGTGTTCACGTAATCGGCGATCAGCTCGACGTTGGAAGCCGGTTTGCCGTCGACCAGGACCTGAACCTCCAGCTCCTCTCCTACGTCAACCGACAAGGGATCACGTTGCGGGACGATGGCCAGTTTCAGCTTGTCCAGCGCCGGCAGTTCCGCACCCTCATGCAGCACCGCCAGGCTGTACTTGTAGTAGCGCCCGGAATCCAGCGCGCCGGGTACCTTTGTTTCGCCGACATTGAGCCATTTCTTGTCCGGCGACTGCGTCCAGTAGCCGTTGTCCAGCGCGACGCTGAGCACCGCGGCCGATTCAAGCGGCTTTAGTCGCGCATGATCCTCGAGCTGCTCGACGGTAACCGGGATACGGCCGCCCCGCTGATCGCTTGCCCAGGCTCCGGAAATCTTCTTCGGGTTATAGGCATTGTCCTCGGCGCCATGACCGTAGATCACCTCGATGTTGCCGCGACGCTCTTCCGTCCACATGCCGTGGGCACAGGCCTGCCCTGCCATTAGTGCAGCGATCAAAGCCATGGCGTATTTCGTGTGGTGCTTGTTCATGTTCTTTCCTTATGGATACATCGAGTGGCGGGCCGGCTCGGGTTGAGCGGGTGCTGCGTTACAGATCTAGCGACAGGCTCACGCTCAGGTTGCGCGGTTCGCCTGGCATGACCCAAACATTGCTGTAGGAGCGTTCGTAGTAGGTGCGGTCGAAGGCGTTGTTGAGGTTCACACCGAGGGTCAGGTCCTGCGTCGCCTTGTAGCGCGCCAGCAGATCCACGGTCGTGTACCCCGGCAGTTCGAAACCGCTGTCCGCGACGTTGCCGGAACGATCGCCGACATAATTGACGCCACCGCCGAGCTCCAGGCCTTGCAGACCGCCATCGAGGAACTCATACACGCCCAGCAGGCTACCGCTGTGCTCGGGCACGTTGAGCAGGCGGCTGCCGCGCGCCAGGGTGTTGTCCTCGGTCACTTCGGCATCGACATAGGCGTAGGCGCCGATCACACGGATTTCGTCGGTCAACTGTCCGGTCAGCTGCAGATCGATACCGCGGCTGCGCACCTCGCCAGCGGCGATCTGATAGGCCGAATCCGCGGAGTCCGCGGTGAGCACGTTTTCCTTGGTCAGGTGAAACGCAGCGATGGTCATGCCCAGACGGCTGTCGAGCAGATCGAACTTGAAGCCGGCTTCGTAGCCGACGCCTTCCTCCGGATCGAATGCCGTGCCTGACACATCAGCGCCGCTATTGGGCTTGAACGACTGCGAGGCATTGGCGAACACGCCGACCTCAGGCGTCAGCTGATACAGCGCCCCGATGCGCGGCGTGACCTTTTCATGGGTCTGCTCCACGCGCGTGCCGGCTACTTCGTTGTCCAGGCGATGTTCGTAATGGTCGTAACGCGCACCGATGACGCCGAACAGCTTTTCGGTGAAGCGAAGCTGGTCCTGCAGATTCAGCGAGCGGGAGTGGACCAGCTCGTGACGATGAGTGCTGCGCCCGCCAAGGCCAACGCTGAATGGAGGACGCGGTTGCCCGTACACCGGCTCGTAGATGTCGATCTGCGAGATCGGACTGGTGCGCATCAATCGCTCGTTCTTGGCATAGCGCTCGTATTCGGTGCCGATCAGCAGGTTGTGCTCGATAGCGCCGGTGTAGACCACGCCACGAAGTTCCAGCTGAGTGATGCTGTCCTGCCAGTCGAAGTCGCGATAGCGGTATTCCCGGTTGAGCGTGCGCGCATCGTCGGCCAGAAAGCTCGCCTCGGTTGCGCCGCCGCTCAGGCGCCCCTGCTTGTAGTGGCTGGCCAATTTGACCGTCCAGCTGGCATTGAGATCATGCTCGATCTCGGCCTGCAGGCTCTCGTTGTTGTTCTTGATATCGCCGTCGCCGGGCTCACCGAAAAAGTCCGAACGCGAGACGCTTCCAAGATGATCATTCGGCGCCACCACACCACGGTCAAACACCTGGCTGTTCCGGATGACCTCGGCCTGCACCAGCAGCCGCGTCTGCGGTGTCAGCTCCCAGCTGAACGCCGGCGCGAAGAACTGCCGTTCGCCGGAGCGGTATTCACGGAAGCTGTTGCTGTCCTCCACCGCGAGGTTCATGCGGTAGAGCATTTTGCCTTCGTCATCCAGGGGCGTGTTGACGTCCAGGCTGCTGCGGTAGCGATCCCAACGGCCGGCGCTCAGGTCCAGGCGCGCGAACTGATCATTCTGCGGACGCTTGCTGACGATATTGATGGTGCCGCCCGGGTCGCCGCGACCATACAGGCTGGAGGCCGGCCCTTTGAGCACGTCGATACGCTCGACGTTGGAAGGGTCCTGCGGGTTCATATAGCCGCGGTTGACGCTGAAGCCGTCCTTGTAGAACTCCGAGGTGGTTAGGCCACGGATACTGTATTCGTACATGGTCAGGCCGCCGAAGTCGTTCTGTCGGGCCACGCCTCCGGCATAATCCAGGGCCTTTTCGATACGCGGGCTGTCCAGGTCCTCTAGCACGGTGGCCGGAATGGCGCTGACTGCCTGGGGAACCTCCTCCAGCGGGGTGTCGGTCTTGGTCGCGCTCGCCGAACGGCGGGCCTGATAGCCCTTGACCTCGGCCTGCTCACGATCAGCCGTGACAACCACTTCCTCGAGAACAGCGCTGTCCGATTCCTGTGCCAACGCCGACAGGCTGCCTAAGCCTGCCATGGCGGCAATGCCCCATACCCTTGCTGCAACCCAACTGCTGTTCATGCCTGCTTCCGATTAAATGTTATACCGTAACATTTGATCGGAAGCTGTCTCTACCTGTCAAGGCCGCACGCCCTTCTGGAAAGCTGGGTACAGCTAGGGCAGCATGCGGTGTCAACGGCTCATGACGAGGAACGCAGCGATGATCGATTTCGACAACAAAGGTTTTTTCAAGCTGAAACAGAACGATGAATACGCAGAGCGGGTCAGGTCGCTGCTGCTGGAAGACGAGCAGGTGATCGACTCTTACAAGTCCATGCGTGACGGCGTGGTGTTTACCAACAAGCGGATCATCGCGGTCAACGTGCAGGGCATCACCGGCAGCAAGAAGGATTTCACTTCCCTGCCCTACAACAACATCGTTGCTTATTCGGTGGAGACGTCCGGGACTTTCGATCTGGACTCGGAGCTGGAGGTCTATTTCTCATCGCTTGGGAAGGTGAAGTTCGAGTTCACCGGCAAGACCTCGATCGTCGAGATATCGAAGCACATATCCAAACATCTGCTCTGACTGAGCGGCAGCGTACAGCACAGTGCCGCAACTGCAGGGGCTCAAGTCGTTGCGCGTCGTCCGGCAACGACGGACCCACACCACCCTGGCTCGCTAGCATAGGTAGCGAGTAATTAGGTTTGGCTGCCGCAATGAACCGGTGTCGTTACCGGTCGACCTCCACATCAGGGCAGGCTTTTTCAGCCGTCGAAGAGACGGCCTCGGCAGGGCGGGAAGATAAATCCGAAGGCTTAGGTTCTTCAGAGCGAATACCTAACGCGACCAGCAATGTCTCGCTCATTTCCATGAATGAATAGCCATCGGCCCATATTTCGGTTTTGCCGTTCAGTCTGTTATCCATGCTTTCCATATCCTAGGCTGCGCGCCCACTCAGCCGTGCGTTCGAATTGTTTTGCTACGCCTGTTGGCGACACGCAACTGCAGCATCCTGCGTGCCAACATTGGAAAGCGAATTTACGCTTTCATATCAATTACTTACGGAACCAGTGAGTTCCAGCAACTGTTGCAAGATGCACGATTTGCAATCTGTACCCTTGCGATGTGCATGTCTGCCCGTCTGTGCTGCAGATCACAAAATGGAGTCAGGATAATGACCAGACCACGGCCCGTGTCTTCGCCAGCGGTACACGACCAGGTCCGGCCTTTCGGCATAATTGGTAGCCCGCCCTTGAGCACACGCCATGCAGATCGATGAAGAACTCACGCTGAAAAAGCTGGAGGTGTTTCTGGCCTTCATGCGCAGCGGCAATCTGAGCAAAGCGGCCGCCGAGCTGAACACCAGCAATGTCAGCGTGCATCGCGCCATCCACTCATTGGAGAGCGCCCTGCGCTGCCCACTGTTCAAGCACGAGGGGCGCAACCTGATTCCGCTGGAAAGCGCTTACGTACTGGAAGAGAAAGCGCAGAAGCTGGTGCAGGATGTGCTTGAGACCGTTCGCCAAACGCGCGAGGCCGCAGGGTTCTCGGCCGAGCGGTTCAAGCTCGGGGCACTGTATTCGCTGACGGTGAAAACCGTGCCGCAGCTGATCATGGGGCTGAAGCTGCGCCGTAGCGAGCTCAACATCGACCTGATCCTCGGCTCCAACGTGGACCTTTTCTACAAACTGAAGAACATGGAGCTGGACGCGATCCTTGTGTCGCTCAACGACAGCGTCAGCCACGACCCGGACTGTGCACAGCTGCCGCTGTTTGCCGACGACATCTTCCTCGCCGCGCCGGCTGATTCGCCGTTCGCGCAACAGGCGGAAGTCGACTTAAGCGATCTGCGCGACGCCACCTTTATTACGCTTTCACAAGGCTTCGCCACCCATCAGGACGGCAATCGGGTATTCCAGCAGGCAGGCTTCGAGCCGAAGGTGGCGATGCAGGTTAATGACATCTTCACCTTGATGAGCATGGTCAATTCGGGGGTGGGCTATGCCTTACTGCCCGGTCGGGTGGGGATGGTCTACGAGGCGCGGGTCAAGCTGGTGCCGTTGCAGGCGCGGTATCACCTGCAACAGCACATCGGCGTGGTGTTTCTGAAAGCCAAGGAGCGCGATCCCAACCTGCTCGCGCTCCTGGCCGAATGCCGCATGTACAGCCTTAAGAATCCGAGTTGACGCACCGCAGGGTGGACAATGGCAACGCCTTGTCCACCTCGACGCAAATCAACCGAGCAGTCCGCGCATGATAAAGAACAGCAGCGACGGGCCAAGCAGGCAACCGAGTGCGGTATAGAACGCTGCGGTGAGGCAACCGTAGGGCACCAGCTTGGCGTCGGTCGCCGCCAGACCACCGGCAACGCCACTGGACGTGCCGATCAGGCCGCCGAAGATCACCGCCGCGCGCGGGTTGTTCAAGCCGATCATCGGTGCGAAGAACGGCGTCGCGATCATCACCAGAATCGCCTTGACCAGGCCCGCCGCGATGGACAGCGCCATCACCTCCGAGCTGGCGCCGATCGCTGCGCCGGTTACCGGGCCGACGATGTACGTCACTGCGCCGGTGCCGATGGTGGTCAGACTGACCGCATCGGTGTAACCGAACGCCATGGCCACCGAGACGCCTGCAATAAACGACGAGAACACGCCGACGAACAATGCCAGCACGCCCACCATCCCGGCGCGCTTGAGTTCCTCGACGCTGACACCGAAGCCAGTGGCGACAATGGCGAAGTCCCGCAGCATCGAGCCGCCCAGCAAGCCAATGCCGGAGAACAGCGCGATATCAACCAGGCCTTTCTGCCCCCCGGTCATCACGCCGCCGATATAGGACAGCAATAGACCGATGAGGATGGCCACCGCCGAGCCGTGCAGACGACCCTTGGTGAGTTTGTCCGACAGCCAGTAGGAGAACCACATGGTGGCGCCGATGATGGCGAAGCCGCTGATCAGACCGTAGCCGGAGACGACCTTGAGTAGAGATTCGTACATGGCTTAGCCCTCGTTGGTCAGTGGTTTGGCTTCATCGGCTTCAAGCTTTTTTCGGCCGATCCGGTCGAGCACCGGTACCAGGGCAAAGGCGATGGCCACCGCGGCGACGCCGGCGAGGATGGCCATCGGGCCACCGCTGAGGGCGCCATACACGTTCTGCTGCGCCGACATGGCGACCACGATCGGGATGTAGACGGCGCTCCAGAACTTGACGCCCTGCTCCGAATCCATCGTGAACAGGCCACGCGACTTGAGATAGCTGCCAAGCAGAATCAGTAGCACCATGGCGATACCGACGCCGCCGACGTTGGCCGGGACGCCAATCAGTTTGCCCAACAGTTCACCGACGAAGATGCCTGTCAGGGTGCACAAGGCCAGGAAGGCCACACCGAAGATAATCATTGTTATTGTCCTTTTGGGTTGCGCTCAGGCCCGGTGCTACCGGCTCCGATGCGCGTGTGTTGTCGAGGTCGTTGTTTTTATCCATCGAACAGTGGCGAGTACGGCTCGCTCGCTCTGAAATGCACGCGATCTATCGGCTCTGGCTGCCCTCCTGACGCAGCAAGGCGTCCAGTGTGTCCAACCGGGCGCCGTCAAAGGCGATCAGCGTACCTTGTTCAAAAACCCGCCGCGCCAGGCCGGTCAGTACCGAGCCGGGGGGCAATTCGATATGCAAACGCACGCCGCGTTCGTAGGCGGTGCGCAGGGTGCCGTGCCAGTCGACAACGCGGCACATGTTGAAGGCCAGGTCGTCACGCAGACGCTCAGCATCGAACACCGGGCGTGCTGACGAGCCGCTCAGATAGCGAATCTGCGGGGCACGCAGCTCGACCGCAGCAAAGGCTTCGGCAAGCTGCCGCGCCGGCTCTGCCAGGAGCGCGCAATGCGAGGGCACGCTCATCGCCAGGCGCCGCGCGCAGGAAGCACCGAGAGCCTTTGCGCGCACGGCCAACCCGGCCATGGCCGCATCGCTGCCGGCAATCACGAGCTGGTTGTCGGCATTGATATTGGCTAGGTACGCAGGTTCCTCGGCCTCGGCCAGCAGGCCTTCAACTGCAGTCAGTGACAGGCCGAGGATGGCCGTCATGCCGTAGCCTTGCGGGTAGGCCTGCTGCATCAGCTCACCGCGCAGGGCGACCAGCCGAACGGCGTCCCGATAGTCCAGCGAGCCGGCTACCACGGCCGCGGCGTAGGCGCCGATCGACAGACCTGCGACGTAGTCGGGCGCCTGGCCGCCCCGCATCAATAATCGAGCACCGGCAACACCGGCGATCAGCAGGCACAGCTGCACGGAACGGGTCGAAGCCAGAGCCGCTTCGCTGTCCAGCGTCAGCGCATCTTCGCCAATCACATCGCTGGCCTGCTGCAGACAGTCCAGTACCTCCGGCTCCTGCGGTAGGCGATGCAACATGCCAGGCTTCTGCGCACCCTGGCCGGGAAAGACGAACAGGCTGCTCATGCGGCCAGCTCCTCAGGGGCCCACGGATCGCGGACAAGCCGCGCGCCGGTAGCGCACTTGACCAACACTCGGGGCGAGTGGCCGGCCCATTCGCGCAAGGCAATCGCACCGGCGGGGGTTTCCAGCTGCATATCGACGCGGCAAGGCGCCTCGTCTAACAAGCGCTGGAGTCCCCGCGCTCTGGGGCGCGAGAGCGCCAGGGGCGTGCGCAGCAAGAGATCGAGATCGCTGTCGGCATGGGCCGTCGGCAGCCCGGTCGCCAGTTGGTAACCGACCGAACCCGTGACACCCCAGCACAGACCGAGCACATCCAGCGCTGGCTTCAGCTCAGCCAGCGCACACAGCGCCGGTAGTTCGGCAATGGGCAGCCGCTCGACAAGCTGCTCCGGACGCACGCGCCTCAGCACCGCGCTCGCCACCATCACCGAGGCGTAGCGCTCTTCACGGCGGCTGCCGCGTAGGCCCACCGCGATCTGACCGCTTGCCACCACGGCCCGGCGGACCACGACCGGCTGGCCGGCATCGACCACCTGACGCGCCCAATCGGGCGCATCTGCGGGCAACTGCGCTGGGGTCATGCCCCAGAGCAGGTCATGGGGGCGTGTCATGTCATGCATCTACAGCCTCCTCGTGATTGTTGTTGTCGAGTGCTGAGTTCGTTCGGCGGGTGGCACCCGCTACGTTTTGCCTACCACTGCTCACGCAGCAGGTCGCGCACACGCGACGAGGCCTCACGGTTCGGCGCGCCGAGACGACCGCGCAGGTCAGTGCCGTTACCGATGTCGGCGACGGCCTGCTGTAGGCAGTCACGCACCTGCTGCAGATCACCGGCTGACGGCTGCTCGATGCTGTCCACCGAGAGGGTTTCCCAGAGCAAACCGAGGGTCGCGTAGTTGTCGATGTCATAGGCCATCGGCGGCACCGATTCGGCCAGCGCTTCCAGCTCTTCGACGCTGCGCAGGGTGATGCGGGCGGCGGCGGCCTTGCCCATGGCATGCACCATCACGCCCGGATCGCGCAGGGCGATGATCCGCTGGGCCTGGTAACCGTGGGCCAGAAAGGCACCGGACATCGCCTTGCCCACCAGCAGCGAGACCACCGGATGCCCAGCCAGGCGCGCACGGGCATAACCGTCCACCGCACCGGCCAGCGCCTGATGGATGCCCAGCGCCTCCTCGCGACGGCCATAGGCCTGGCTCGGCACGTCGACGATCGCGACCACCACGCGCTTATCCGCCTTGTCGCGGTCCGCCTCGATCACCTCATCCAGCGCCTGACCCAGCGCCCAGCCTTCCAACAGGCCAACCTCGCCGTTGCGCGCGCGCGGGAAGGGATTCTCGGCATCCGGCACCACGGCGATATAGCGGGCGGGACGGTCACCGAGGGTGCCATCGACCACCTTCACCGAGGCCGGATAGCCCGCCATTGCCTGACCGCCGGCCAAGGCTTGCAACCAGTTCAGTCCACGGCTCATTGGGCATCTCCTTCGTAGAGGGCACGCACGGCGGCAGCATCGAGCTGCGTGCGGGTATCAACGTCGGCCAGGCGCTGCAGAAACCAGGCATGGCGACGGCTACGTGGTTGAACGGGTATGCCCAGGGCAAACAGCTCGTGGAGCTGCTCGCGAATGGCGTCGGTGTCGTCAGCGACGTAGGCATCCACCAAGCCGCTGGCATAGCGCTGCTCGCCGCCGGTCAGGCTCCAGATGAAGGGGCGGTCACGGGAGTCGTACTCGTCGAGACCGGCTTCCTGCTCAATCACCTGCGGGCCGTTGAGGCCGACGCGAGCCTCACGGGTGACGACCAGATAACTGCACAGCCCGGCGGCGATGGACATGCCGCCGAAGCAGCCGACGGAGCCGGCGACCACACCGATCACCGGCTGGTATTGGCGCAGCTCGACGATGGCCGCCTGGATTTCGGCGATCGCGGCCAGGCCCAGGTTGGCTTCCTGCAGGCGCACGCCGCCAGTTTCCAGCAGCAGCACGGCACGGGTCGGAACGCCCTTGCGATTGTCCTCGGCGGCCAGCTCCAGCGCGCCGGCGATCTTCGCCCCGCCGACCTCGCCCATGCTGCCGCCCTGAAAGGCGCCTTCGATGGCGGCGATCACCGCCGGCTGGCCGTCGATGGTGCCCTTGGCGACCACCACGCCATCGTCAGCCTGGGTGACGATGCCCTGCTTCGGCAGCCAGGGTGAAGTGACACGGGCGAACGGATCGAGCAGTTCGCGAAAGCTACCCGCATCCAGCAGTGCGCGGGCACGCTGGCGGGCACCGAGTTCGACGAAGCTGCGCGACTCGAGTAAACGGGCCACGGTATTAGCGGACACATCAGTCATGGCCGACCTCCTCCAGTCCCTGCTCCAGGCGCAGACGCACTACACCGGGCGTGGCCCCAAAATCGTGAATATCGATGTTCAGCGCCGGCAGGTTCTGCTCGCGGAACATCCGCTCGAACAGTTGCTGCCAACGTTGCTCGGCGCCATTGACCGAGGTGACCACCTGGATCGACAGCTTGCCGGCCTGGCCGGGTTCGAGCAGCACTTCCAGATCGCCCGAGCCGACCACGCCGACCAGGGCCTTGCCGCGGGCGGGCTGCCCGGCGGGGAATTCGAAAGACAGGGTTTCCATGTTCAGTTGCTCCCAGTCGGCGCCGGCGCAAATGGCGCCAGGCGGTCGAGGAATAAGGTGGCGGCGAGCAGGTCGGCGGCGCCGCCTGGCGAGGCACGCAGTGACAACATCTGGCCTTCCAGTGCGCGCAGCTGGCGGCGCCCGGCGAGGCTGGCGCAACCGCCGGCAGCCAGCACGGCGCGAGCGCCCTGCTGCATGCGCGTCAGGCCATCGAGGCCCGCGCGGTGCAGCACGCAGGTGTCGCTCAGCTCGGTCATGATCGCCAGCAGCGCATCGAGCCGGGCGTTCTGCTCACCTGACCCGCCGCGGCGGCTCACCAGCAGTTGTGGCAGGCCCTGTTCGATGACGGCGGGAAAGCCATGCTGGGCCTGTTCCCGTGCACCGAGCACGCCATAGGTCCGGCAGACCCGCCCCCCATGGCTGTCTGGGTTGTGCGGCGCAGCCGGGTCGCTCAAGCGGGCCAGTGCCGCGGCCGTTGCCGCAACGCCTCGGGCGTCGGGCGCGTCGATTTGCAGCGCCGCCGCCGCGCTGAGCAGCCCCAGCGCCCAGATCGCCCCGCGATGGGTGTTCACGCCGCCAGTGACGCGGAGCATGTCGGCTTCGCCGTCCCGGCCCAGCTGGCCCAGGGTTTCGCGCAGGGGCTGGCCGACTTCGCCAAGCTGCTGCGCCGCTTCGGCCATTGCCTTGAACGTAGGCCACAGCGCATGAGCCGAGGCGTGCATCAAGCCCAGGTGCAGGTCGTCATGCGCGCCGTTGCCGCGGCGGTCGACCAGGCCCGGCTTCGGCGAGAGGTCGGCCTCGTCGATCAGCGCCTGCACCGCCAGGTCTGCCAGGCGCTCAGCCAGCGTCGGCTGCGCCTGTCTTGCAATGAGTGCGCTCATCACCAGCTCCTGAACTTGGCAGGCGGGTTGTAGAGGCCGCCGGACCAGTCCACCAGCTCGGCGATGCTCTTCGCCGCCAGCAGCTCGCGGGTCGCATCGTTGCGGCGGATCCCGAGGTCTTCCGGCAGCGCGATCAGCCCTTCGCGGCGCATGCGCGCGGTGTCTTTCGGGTTATGCCGCAGGCCGATGCTGGTGACGCCCGCCACCGCGGCGATCATCGCCTGACGCTCTTCCAGCGAGCGCGCCTTGTACAGGTAGGCGATGCCTTCCTCGGTGAGCAGGTGAGTAACGTCGTCGCCGTAGATCATGATCGGCGCCAGCGGCATGCCGCTCTTCTTTGCCACCTCGACCGCGTCGAGCTGCTCGACAAAGGTGGGTTTGCCGCCTTCCTGGAAGGTCTCGACCATTTGCACCACGAGCTTCTTGCCGCGCTCGAGCAGGGTCACCGGCGCTTCGCCACCGGGCATGGCCATGTCCAGCCAGGCCGGGGTCGGATGGCGCCGGCCGCGCGGGTCGTGGCCCATGTTCGGCGCACCACCGAAACCGGCCAGACGACCGCGGGTGACGGTGGAGGAATGGCCATCGCCATCGACCTGCAGGGTCGCGCCGATGAACAGGTCCACGGCGTACTGCCCGGCCAGCTGGCACATCATGCGGTTGGAGCGCATCGAGCCGTCGCGGCCGGTGAAGAACACGTCCGGGCGCTGGGCGATGTAGTTCTCCATGCCCAGCTCGGTGCCGAAGCAATGCACGCTCTCGACCCAGCCGGTCTCGATCGCCGGGATCAGGGTCGGGTGCGGGTTGAGTGTCCAGTTGCGGCAGATCTTGCCTTTCAGGCCAAGGGATTCGCCGTAGGTCGGCAGGATCAGCTCGATGGCGGCGGTGTTGAAGCCGATGCCATGGTTGAGCGACTGCACGCTGTGTTTTTCGTAGATGCCGCGGATCGCCATCATCGCCATCAGCACGTGCACCGGCTTGATGTGACGCGGGTCGCGGGTGAATAGCGGCTCGATATAGAACGGCTTGTCGGCGACTACTACGAAATCCACCCAGCTGGCCGGGATATCCACCCGCGGCAGCTCGTCGACGATCTCGTTGACCTGGAAGATGACGATGCCGTCGGAGAACGCGGTGGGCTCGACCAGCGCCGGGGTGTCTTCGGTGCTGGGGCCTGTGTAGATGTTGCCGTGGCGGTCGGCCTGGAAGCCGGCCACCAGCGCGACATTGGGGATCAGGTCCACCAACAGACGCGAATAGAGTTCGATGTAGGTGTGGATGGCGCCGACTTCGAGCAGGCCGTCTTCGAGCAGCTGGCTGATGCGCAGGCTCTGCGGGCCGGCAAAGGAGAAGTCCAGCTTGCGCGCGATCTGCCGTTCGAACAGATCCAGGTGCTCGGCGCGGCTGACGCTCGGCATGATCATGTGCAGATCATGCAGCTTGCCGGGGTCGGCCTGGGCCAGGGAGCGGGAGAGGAAGTCCGCCTGCTTCTGGTTGTTGCCCTCGAGCACCACCCGGTCGCCGGGGGCGATCAGCAGTTCCAGGGCCTCGACGATCCGCTCGCTGGGCAGCACCACGCCATCGGCGAGGTTGCGCACCTGATCGAGACGCCGGGCTTTTTCAGCGCGACGACGCGACCACTGCGGCGGTGGGGAGATTGTTGTTGTCATGGCGACTCCACAGTATTTCCGCTTGTGGAGCGCACAGTAGGGAGATGACCGGAGGGTCATCAATCAAGCGCGGAGGCGTTTCGTTACGCTGAGGTTAACGATGGCTCTGGATGGGCTTACAACCAACCGAGCGTCACGCTGGCGAGCAGCAAATAGCGGCCGCCCTTGGCCAGGGTTACCAACAAGAGGAAGCTCCACAGCGGTTCACGCAGCGTGCCCGCCACTACTGTCAGCGGGTCGCCGATGATTGGTACCCAGCTCAGCAGCAGCGACCAGCGACCGAAGCGGTGATAGCGGCGCTGGGCCCGTTCCAGCTGCTGCGCGCTGACGGGGAACCAGCGTTTGTTGCGCAGACGTTCGATCGATCGGCCCAACAGCCAGTTGACCAATGAGCCCAGCACATTGCCCAGCGTGGCGACCGCCAGCAGACCTGTCAGCGAATAGCCGCCATGCAGCAACAGCCCGACCAGCACGGCCTCGGATTGAGCGGGTACCAGCGTAGCGGCGGCGAAGGCCGCGCCGAACAGGCCGAGGTAGGCAGTCAGGTCGAACATTATGGAATCGTGGGCTCAGGCATCGCCGATGCGACATAACGAGAAGGCATGATGAAAATCTGGCAGGCTGCAGCCTTGGCGTCACGCATGGCAAGGTAACAGAGGATTTTGATGAAAGGCAGGTTGATCTACCTCATCGGCCCTTCCGGTTCCGGCAAGGACAGCGTGCTCGATGCGGCACGCGAAGCCCTGGCCGAGCGCGGCGTACGTATCGCACGGCGAGTCATCACGCGCTCGGCCGAAGCCGTGGGCGAATCTGCCGAAGCGGTCAGTCATGACGAGTTCGATCGTTTGGAGCGCGACGGTGCCTTTGCCATGAGCTGGCGCGCCAACGAACTTGCATACGGGATACCCATCCAGATCGACCAGTGGCTGGCCGCCGGTGAGGATGTGCTGGTCAACGGTTCGCGTGGCTATCTTGAGCAGGCGCGCCAGCGCTATCCCGACCTGCTGGCGGTGTTGCTCAGCGTACGCCCCGAGGTGCTGCGCCAACGGCTGCTCAAACGCAACCGCGAGACGCCGGAGCAGATCGAAGCCCGCCTGGCCCGCAATGCACGTTTCGAGGACTCGCTGGACGAACTCTTTCTGCTGGACAACTCAGGCGATCTTCACGAGTCAGTGAGCAAGCTGCTGCGACTCATCGATCGTTAACCCATCAGCGCCCTGGCTGTGGGTGGAAGCCCGGCACCGCGTTGGGCCGGTCGATGCGGCCGGCCGGCATGGTGCACTTGAGATCGCGGAAAGGCTGGCCGTTGAGCAGCTCCCAGCCATGCCCCGGCGAGGTCTGCCGACAGATCACCGTGCCGTCGGCCTTGCTTTGCCACTGGTAATACGGCGCCGGGGCGGCGTAAGCCAGCAACGGCAAGAACAGGCTGAACGCAATGAGAACGGCGCGCATGGGTCGGACTTCGATGGAGGGCTGGCGCCACTTTAGCCGGATCGATCCATAGCGCAAGCACAGCTGGTCGCAGCGGCGGCTAGGACCAGACCTTTTGCGCCTCGCGCATGAAGATCTCCACCGTTTTCGGCCCGATCCCTTCGAACTCGCCCAGCCTTTTTTCCAGCTCCTTGCGGTCCTTGCTTTGTTCACGAATGTTGCCGAGCTTGCCGCCGTATTCGTTATTGAGTTTGTCGCTGAGCTTGAGCAGGCGTTCGGCGGTCGATTCGTCATAGCGCACGTAGTGACCCTCCCCCAGCATGTCCACCAGCTCTTGCCAGCTGCAGTTGCCTAGCTTTCTCGGCGTGTCGCGTTTGTGCTTTTCGACGATGACACGATAGGCGTCGGCGGCGATGTCCTGCTGGATGCGCTTGCCGAACAGGAAGCTGGCGATGAACCATTTGAACAGCTCGCCTTCTCCCTGACTGATATCGATCCCGAGTTCTTTCGCGCTGATTTCACTGGCCATTGCTGTGTCTCGCTCGCGGTGGATTCCTCTGTTGCGACGCCAACGGCAGATCAGGGTTCGCATCGGCTTTTGCGCGGCGATAGGCAGAATTCCGCCTATCGCCGCTTCACCTATGAGCGAAATATTGCCAACAGGGGCTATGAGGCGGCCCTGACCCGCTGAAACAGAGCCTTCGGCGTTATGGCACAGCTCGTGCTAAGTCTTAACTGCCCGATGCGACGACCAACGACAAGAAAAGCCGCACAGCGCTCCTGCTTCACTCTGTGAAAGCACGTCCGACGCCGTCTCTCCTTTTCTTGTCGTTGCATGCAGCCCTGGCGCTGTAGCTGATCGTCTATCGTCAGTTCTGCAAAACCAATAACAACGAAACGGAGATACACCATGAGATTGACCAAACGCTTCAGCCTGCTCGCTGCCGCAGCGGCCTTCACCGCCAGCACCGCCGCAGTGGCTGCCCCGACCTTCATCAATATCCTCACGGGCGGCACCAGCGGTGTGTACTACCCAATCGGGGTGGGCATCTCCCAGCTGTACAGCAAAGGCATCGACGGCGCGAAAACCTCCGTGCAGGCAACCAAGGCTTCGGTCGAAAACCTCAATCTTCTGCAATCCGGTCGTGGCGAGCTGGGCTTTGCCCTCGGTGACTCTGTCGCTGACGGCTGGAATGGCGTCGAGGAAGCCGGCTTCAAGGCACCCCTGAAGAAACTGCGCGCCATCGGCGGCAGCTACCCGAACTACATCCAGATCGTCGCCAGCAAAGAGTCCGGCATCAAGACGTTGGCCGACCTCAAGGGCAAGTCGATCTCCGTCGGCGCGCCGAAATCCGGCACCGAACTCAACGCTCGCGCCATCCTCAAGGCGGCCGGCCTGAGCTACGAAGACATGGGCAAGGTGGAATACCTTCCGTTTGCCGAATCTGTCGAGCTGATCAAGAACCGCCAGCTGGATGCCACCCTGCAATCGGCCGGCCTGGGTATGGCCGCCATTCGCGACCTGGCTTCGACCATGCCGCTGAACTACGTGGAAATCCCGCAAGACGTGGTCGACAAGATCGGCAACGACGCCTACCAGGCGGCCAAGATCCCGGCGGGTACCTATGACGGCCAGGAAGCCGACGTGCCGACCGTGGCCATCACCAACATCCTCGTGACCCATTCGGACGTGCCGGATGACATTGCCTACCAGATGACCAAGCTGTTGTTCGAAAACCTCGACCAGCTAGGCAACGCGCATTCCGCCGCCAAGGACATCAAGCTGGAAAACGCCACCAAGGCGCTGCCGATCCCGCTGCATCCGGGTGCCGAGCGTTACTACAAGGAAGCCGGCGTACTCTGATTACGCCCCTGGGCAGCCCGGTGCTGCCCAGCCTGAACCGTGGGCGTCAGTCCTGACGTCTGCGGCTCGTCCAATCCGAATCTGAAGAGGCGCTAGTAAAACCAGCGTGAAATCACGGCAGGTTTTGTTAGCGGCTCTACGCGACCACGCTTTATCAGCTCGAGGCAATTCATGAGCGAACTACAACAAGAGGAAGGCCTGGCAGGTAGCGCAGCCGATTGGCCAAAAGCATTGTTTTATGTGGCCCTGCTGTTCTCGATCTACCAGATCGTCATGGCGGCGTTTCACCCGGTATCGAGCCAGGTACTGCGAGCCGGGCATGTCGGCTTTCTGCTGATGGTCGTTTATCTGTACTTTCCAGCCGCGGGCAATGGTCGCCCCTGGCAGCCGCTGGCCTGGGTATTGGGCCTGGCGGGCATGGGCACGGCGTTCTACCAGTGGTATTTCGAAGCTGACCTGATCCAGCGCTCCGGCGATCTCACGACCACCGATTTCGCCGTTGGCGTCCTGCTGATCGCCCTGGTATTCGAAGCCGCTCGCCGGGTCATGGGCATCGCCTTACCGATCATCTGCGCGACATTCCTTGCCTACGGGCTGCTCGGCCAGTACCTGCCCGGCGATCTCGCGCACCGTGGCTACGGCATCGATCAGATGGTCAACCAGCTCGCCTTTGGCACCGAAGGGCTCTACGGCACGCCAACCTACGTGTCGGCGACCTATATCTTTCTGTTCATCCTGTTCGGCGCTTTTCTCGAACAGGCCGGGATGATCAAGCTGTTCACCGACTTCGCCATGGGCCTCTTCGGCCACAAGCTGGGTGGGCCGGCCAAGGTGTCGGTGGTGTCCTCGGCGCTGATGGGCACCATCACCGGTTCCGGCGTCGCCAACGTGGTGACCACCGGCCAGTTCACCATTCCGCTGATGAAGCGCTTCGGCTACAAGGCCGCGTTTGCCGGCGGTGTGGAAGCAACGTCTTCCATGGGCAGCCAGATGATGCCGCCGGTGATGGGCGCCGTGGCGTTCATCATGGCCGAAACCATCAATGTACCCTTCATTGAAGTCGCCAAGGCCGCGCTGATCCCGGCCCTGCTCTACTTCGGTTCGGTGTTCTGGATGGTGCATCTGGAAGCCAAACGCGCCAACCTCAAAGGCTTGCCGAAAGAGGAATGCCCCAGCGCCATGGCCGCGGTCAAGCAGCGCTGGTACCTGCTGATTCCACTGGGTGTGCTGGTTTATCTGCTGTTTTCCGGGCGTACGCCACTGTTCTCGGGCATGGTCGGCCTGGCACTGACGGCCATCGTGATCCTCGGCTCGGCGATCATCCTCAAGGTCTCGTCATTCGGCTTGCGCATTGCCTTCTGGATCGCCCTGGGCGTGCTATGTGCCGGGTTCTTCCAGCTCGGCATCGGGGTGATCTTCGGGGTCATCGCGGTACTGGTAGCGATCTGCTGGTTCATCAAGGGCGGGCGCGACACCCTGGTGGTATGCCTGCATGCGCTGGTCGAAGGGGCGCGCCATGCGGTTCCGGTGGGTATCGCCTGTGCGCTGGTCGGCGTGATCATCGGTGTGGTGTCGTTGACCGGTGTGGCCTCGACCTTTGCGGGCTACATCCTCGCGGTTGGTGAGGACAACCTCTTCCTGTCGCTGCTGCTGACCATGGCCACCTGCCTGGTGCTGGGCATGGGTATCCCGACCATCCCCAACTACATCATCACCAGCTCCATCGCCGCACCGGCCCTGCTGGACCTTGGCGTTCCGCTGCTGGTCTCGCACATGTTCGTGTTCTATTTCGGCATCCTGGCTGACCTGACACCGCCTGTCGCGCTGGCCTGCTTTGCAGCAGCGCCCATCGCCAAGGAAACCGGGCTGAAAATCAGCATGTGGGCGGTGCGCATCGCCATTGCCGGCTTCGTGGTGCCGTTCATGGCGGTCTACAACCCGTCGCTGATGATGCAGGGCGACAGCCTGTGGATGACTGCGTACATGGTGCTGAAGGCAAGCTTTGCCATTGGTCTCTGGGGCATCGCCACGATCGGCTACCTGCAGCGACCGCTGGCCTGGTGGGAGCGGGTGCTGGGCTTCGCCGCCGGTGCGACGCTGATCATGGCCATGCCGATCACCGATGAAATCGGCTTTGGTATCGGCATCCTGCTAATGGCTCAGCACATCGTGCGTGCCCGCCGGGCCGGGCCGGTACTGGCGTGATCGGACTCTGTCTGGGCTTGGCCGGGGTGGTGTGGGCGCAGGTGCCCACGGCCGACTTTACCCTGGCCTGGACCCATACGATCGAGAAGATCCGTTGGGAAGAGGATTACCGCGTGACGCCGGACGGGCTGCTGCTCGGCGAAGCGCGGGTCAAGGGTTCAGGTGCCGGGATGGAAATTCCGGATGATGCCGAACTGCGTGACGGGGCCTGGCACTACCAGCGCCAGATGCCGCCGTTGCAACCCTTGCGAGTGGGGCGAACCCCCGAAGCAGGGGATTATCAACTGTGTTTCAACCAGCGTTGTCACGCCTTGAGCGAATGGCTTGGCCCGCCAAAAGCGGACCAGCCCGCGCTGGAACTCTGGAGCTGCGCCGCGCAGGCGGTGGGCTCCTCCTGATTCTGGGTGAGGCTTTGCCGCGTTAGGGGCGCATAAATCGCCTGGTTGATCGGTGAAGCGTGATCCACCCTACGTTGGCTCAGCGCCTACGGCGGTTATCAGATGGCCTGCAACGTCGCTCTGCGCTTGCTCGCCGCCACCTGTCTGGCGCGCAACTTGCGCCACCAGATCACCACGCCGGTCACCGACAGCACGGCAATTGCCAACCCCAATACCGCGATCAGAATGCGCCCTGGCATACCGAGGATGCGGCCGCCGTGTATTGCCGGTTGCAGCATGTGAAACTGCTCACCCAAGGTGCCCTGCCCCGGTATCTCCTGCCCCAGCAATTGCGTGCCATCGCTGCCATGAAAGAACAGCCAGGCGTTGCCCTGGTTGCTGTCGTGGTCACCGAAGCCAGCGCCATAGAAGTTGTATTCGAAGCTGTAGTAGAGCTCACCAATCGGCTCGCTCAGGCCAAGGTCGGCAGCGTGCTGCATGGCATAGTCGTAAGCACGGTGGAAGTCGTACTGAGTGGTGCCCAGCTCCGCCTCTGGCAACCTGCCGCGTGCCTCGTAGACGCTCGGCTCAACTGGCGAAAACAACGACACCACCGGTTTGAACACCTGTTCGGGCAGGTTCATGGCAATACTGCTGATGGCGACCGGCGTGAGCAGCAACCACAGCCACAGGCCGCCCGCACGATGCACGTCGTGGTTGAGCCGCTGCCGCTTGATCTTCCAGGCCGTCCACCACTTGCCGAAGAACGGCCGACCACGTGGAAAGGTCAGCAGCAGGGAGACGAAACAGTCGAGGGTCCAGAATATTGCGACGACACCCATCAGCCAGATGCCCCAATTGCCGGGCAAGGTCAGGTTGTAGTGAAACTCCAGCATGAAGGGCACGAAATTCTTGCGCGAAAAGCAGCACTCACCCCAGTGGCGCGTGCCGACAAGCTCGCCGGTCACCGCATCGAGGTATTGCACTACGGGCTCTACGTCGTAGGGCTTGCTGGTTTGCGGATCGTTGCGCGGCACCAGGGCCATTAGCGCCGCATGTCCCGGCTCATCGGGGAACTCCATGTACCAGACCTGCATACGCGGGTTGGCCTGCTCGACCCGCTCGACCAACGCTCCAGGCGCCAGCACCGAGCCTTCGCTGGCGGTGTGGTAGAACTCGGGGTTGAGCCACTCGTCCAGCTCGTGGTGGAAGGCCAACACACTGCCGGTGATGCCCGCCAAAAACAGGAACAGCGCCGTGGCCAGGCCGATATAGCGGTGCAGCAGAACTAGAACTCGACGCATCAAAGTGTCCATCTCGCAGAAAGCACAAAGCCGCCGGCCGATGAAGGCCAGCGGCTAGCGACAGGGCTTAGAAGTCGTAGGTCAGGGTCGCCATGACGTTGCGGGATTCGCCGTAGTAGCACTGGTTGAGGCTATTGCAGGCCGCGACGTATTTCTCGTCGGTCAGGTTGTTCAGGTTCAGTTGCGCGCTGAGCCCGTCGAGCCCAACACGCGACAGGTCATAGCCCAGCATGGCGTCATAGAGCGTGTAGGACGGTATGCGCAGCGTGTTCTCCGCGTCCGCCCAGCTCTTGCCGAAGTAGCGCATGCCGCCACCGATCTGCAGGCCCGCGATTGCGCCCTGCTCGAAGGTGTAGTCAGTCCATAGCGATGCCATGTTGCGCGCCACCGCGTTGGGCGTATTGCCGCGGTTGTTGACCCCGGCGGTGCCGACGTAATCCTTGCTGTACTCGACGTCCATGTAGGTGTAGCTGGCGATGACGTTGAGGTTGTCCAGCGGGTTCACGCGCGCTTCGAGTTCCACGCCACGGGAGGTGATCTCGCCCACAGAGCGGAAGAAGTTCTCGTTGGAGTCCTTGCTGGACAGATTGGACTGTTTCAAATCGAACAGCGAAATCGTGTAGAGATCATCGGTGCCCAGCGGCTGATACTTCAGGCCGACTTCGACCTGCTCGCCTTCGGTCGGGTCAAGCAGGGTGATGTTGTAGGCACCGTTGCTGTAGTTATAAGCACCCGTCGCGTTGGGGTTGAACGACTCCGAATAGCTGACGTACGGCGACAGACCGTTGTCGAACGCATAGAGCACACCGACTCGCCCGGTGAATTGCTCGAGTTTGGATTGATCGGACTGGTCGCCGTACTGGGATTCGGTCTGATCGAAGGAAACGTCCACCCAGTCCTGACGCATGCCCAGGGAGAAACGCCAGTTGTTCAGGCTGATCAGATCCTGCACATAAAGGCCGGTTTGTTGCAGCTCCCGTGCCTCGTCGTACTGGTGATAAAACGCAAGACTGCCTGGGTTGGCCACGCTGGTGTAGGGGTTGACGGTGCCCACTCCGGTTGCCGCGTTGTAACTGACCTTGGCCTTGCGCCGTTGGTAATCCAGCCCAGTGACTAGGGTATGGCTGAGCGCACCGGTATCGAACAGGAACTGCAGCTGGTTATCCAGCGTCCAGGCATGCAATACCTCATCGGCACCCGTGTAGTAGCGCACCAACTCGTCAGTGGTGGCGTAGCCGTATTGGTAGACCTGACCTGACTCAACGGTGGAATCGAGGTACTGGAAGTTCTGCCGCGCCGACACCGTATCGTTGAAGCGGTGTTCCAGCTGATAGCCGACCATCTGCTGGTCGCGCTCGAACTGCTCGTAGTCCTCGTCGCCCTCGAAGAAGCTGCGCGAGATGCGCTGGCCGTTGTGGGAGGTGACGGTGCCGTCGGCTGGGAGGCCCCCGTGATATCCGCTTTCAGGATCGCGCTGGAGCATTGCCTGCAGCGTGAGCCGGGTGTCTTCGGTGAAGTCGATGCTCAGCGAGGGCATCACGGCGTAACGCTGTTCCTCAATGCCATCGACCTGGTTGTCGGCATCCTTCGCGACACCGACCAGGCGGTAGGCAATGCGCTCGTCTTCCAACGGCCCGGTGAAGTCGAATGCGACCTGCTTGTTGTCCTCACTGCCGTAGGACAGACGTATCTGCCGACTCGTCTGGTATTGCGGCTTCTTGCTAGTCATCGCCACCAGTCCGCCCGGTAGGCTGCGCCCGTAGAGCACCGACGACGGTCCCTTGAGAATGTCGATACGCTCGATGAAATACGGGTCGACCTGCAGGCTGCTGTAGGTGCCGCTATCACCCAGCAGCTTCTGGCCGTCGAGGTAGAGGTTATCCACCGAGCCGTCGGTGATACCACGCATGGCAACGTAGTCGTATCGGGTCGTCGCGCCATAGGGCGTGCTCATCAGACCTGGCGTGTATCGAACCGCCTGCGCGATGGAGCGCGAGCCTTGGTCCTCAATCTGCTGGCGCGTGACCACGGACACGGTCTGGGACGTTTCAGCCAAGGGCATGCTCGTCTTGGTCGCCACGCTGCTGTGCGTCGCCTTGTAGCCGTCCATCTCACCCAGTGCGTTTCCCAGCGCGAAGCCCTCGACCACCATGGGCTTGAGCTCCACGGCTCCGGCTTGCTCGCGAGCCGGCACCAGCGAATAGGTCCCGCGCTCGTCACGGACCGCCTGCAAACCGCTGCCGCGCAGCAAGGTTTGAAAGCCCTCATCCACGCCGTACTGGCCCTGCAAACCGCTGGAGTCGCGGCGGTCCACGAGGCTGCCATCGACGGACAGCATCACCCCCGCCTCGCCCGCGAAACGGCTCAGTGCGCTGGACAGGGAACCGGCTGGGATGTCATAGCGCCGTGCAGTTTGCTCAGCCGCCGATTGCGCCAGAGCCACAGGAGCGGCAGCAATCGCCGTCAGTGGCAAACAGAGCAGCGCGGCACGGACGGCCCGAGACAGTGGGTTGGAACGGCGGGGAGGCAAGGCATTGGAGCGCATGATTCTTCCTTTCTGCGAAGGCAAATTCGGGATCGATGCGGTTATGCCCAGCGAGCGAAAAGAAAAGGGAACCACCCAACGAAATATTTTTGCTCTGGCTCCACTAGCGTGGCTATGCCGGCTCCAGGCTTACCCACCAGGGCAGCCGGCGATTCACGCGCAGCGACAGCGTGCTGGCAACCACGTCCAGCACTCGGTCGGTATCGGCCAGTGGGTAGGCACCGACGACACGCAAGCCGGCAATCCGAGGATCGCAACCCAGGTAACCCTGCCGATAGCGCCCCACTTCGGCGATGAACTCATCCAGGCGAAGGTTATCGGCAAGCAGTACCCTGCTCGCCCAGGCCTGCCGTCCCGATTGAACCGGACGTTCAGCCTCGATGCGAAGGTCGGTGAAGTCCAGCTGCTGTCCTTGGTGCGCCATGCGCGATCGGCCGTTGGCGGGCCGGGCCTCGACAGCGCCATCGAAAACGCTGAGCCGGGTATGCCCGTCGCGCTGCAACACCGAAAACCGCGCAGCAGCTTCGGCCTTCACGCTGCCCTCGGCGGTGCGCAGCAACAAGGGACGCCGTTCGTGGCTCACCTGCACCAACAGCTCGCCCCGGTAAAGCGACAGTTGGCGAACCTGATCATTGAGCGCGACGTCCACGGCGCTGTTGGTGTTCAGCCTCAGGTGCGAACCCTCGGGCAATTGCCAATCGCGCACCTCGCCCACCGCCGTGCGTTGATCGGCCGTCCAGCTGCGCCAGGGCGTGCCGCCGCCCGCCAGAGCCAGAACACCACCACCGAAAACGACGGACAGGGTTTTCAGCGCCTGCCGTCGTGTCGGCTGCCGACGCTGCATCAAGCTGCTCGCCTCGACGCCAAACGGATCGCGGGAGAGCGGCTCGAAACGGCCGCTGATCTGCTCGACACGCTGCCACGCCCGATCGTGCTCCGGATCGCTGAGCCAGCGCCGCCAGGCTTGGCGGTCGTCATCGCTAACGGTGTCCGACTGCAGTACAGCAAACCACTGGGCAGCTGCCTGCAGTACCTGGTAATCGAGATTCACGCGTCGTCCTCGATCAGGGTCAGGCAGTGCAGCATGGCCTGCGCCATGTACTTTTTGACCATCCGCTCGGACACGCCAACCTCCAGCGCGATGGCTGCGTAAGTCAGGCCATGCAGCTGCGACAGAAGAAACGCGCGCCGCACCTTTTCCGGCAGGCGAGCCAGCATGGCCTCGACCTGCATCAGCGTTTCGACCACCAGCGCCTGGGATTCCGGTGACGGCGCGACCGCCTCGGGTTGCAGCGCGATGGCTTCCAGATACGCCTGCTCGATCTGCCGCCGACGCCAATGGTTGATCAACAGGCCACGGGCGATTATGTGCAGGTAGGCGCGCGGTTCACGGATCGCATCCAGCCCCTGATCCTTGCTCAGCACCCGAACGAAGGTGTCCTGAGCCAAGTCGGCGGCCTTCTGGCTGCAGCCCAGCTGGCGCCGCAACCAACCGTTCAGCCAGCCCTGATGGTCGACATAGAGCCGATGCACCAGTTGTTGCCGAACCAACCCGTCAGCTGCCATGTTTCGCCGCCTTTCACTCGAAGGACGCTAATGCTAACGCTTCTCATCAACAAAAGACCACGAGGTTTTCTTCTTTGGTGTTTCAATCGCGGGTTGGGGCTTTTGGATGGCTGGACTAGGCTATCGGACATCTGACTGCAGGAGATCCCTTATGATCCGCTTCGCCTGGCTCACCCTAGCTGCACTATCCGCCGCCTCCCTGCCCGCTCAGGCTGAGCAGTTGCTGCCTGGTCTATGGGAGTTCACCAGTGAAAAACTGGTCGTGGACGGCATGGAAATGCCGGGCATGGCCGAAATGCTGGCGCAGATGAAAGAGCTGCCGCCCGAACAGCGCAAGATGATGGAGAGCATGCTCGCCGAACAAGGCGTTGAGCTGGGTTCCGGTGGCATTCGGCTCTGCCTGAGCGAAGCTCAGGTCGAATCACGCAAGCTGCCCTTCCAGGACGAGCCCGGCTGCACGCAGGAAGTGCTCGAGCAGACCGACAGCCTGTGGCGATTCCGTTTCGAGTGCCCGGATGCGAAGGGCCAGGGCGAGACGAAGATCATCAGCAACCGGGAAGTGGCCAACATGATCGAGACGACGTACGCCGTGGGTGAACAGCAGGGCACCAGCCGGATGCAGTCGCGCGGCCAGTGGCTCGGCGAGGACTGCGGTACGCTGAAGCCTCAGAGCTAGCTAACGCGGACGTTTCACGTGGAACGCAACGCCCAGAGCTAGGTGGTTATTCAGTCACCCATTCGCCGGCGCTGTTCTGCTCGCAGGCGGGCTTCAGAAAACGTGCATCGCTGGCCACGCCGTAATAATGAATGTCCTGGCGATACGGCATGTTGGATACCTGAGCGTTGCGGCAGATACCGAAGGACCCAGCTGGGCATTGCTCGACGAAGGTCACTTCAACCTTCTTGTCTTTAAGAGCAGGCTGGCAAAAACCGGTGCGGAACAGCGTTTCAGGAATGCTTTGATTCTGCTGGCAGACCTTCACTTCAACCCGATCATCCTGGCTGCGAACAATGCAGCCTTCTGCAAACGCCTCGGCGCAAAGCCCCACCATCATTAGCAGCACGTACAGCGAACGCATCACCGGTTCCTCCCGATCGGACGTCGCGACTCTAGCATGCAGGTCTGAAAACCGCTTTCCTCTGTTCAGCAGAATGCGCACCATAGCGCGATGCTCTCCCATATCCCGACACATCTCATCAGCGGCTCACTTGGTGCTGGCAAGACCAGCCTGATACGCGCCCTGCTGGCGCAGCGGCCTTCCAACGAGCGCTGGGCGATCCTGATCAACGAGTTCGGACAGATCGGGCTCGATGCAGCGCTGCTGAGCACCGACGACGCAGGCGTGAGCCTGACGGAAGTCGCCGGTGGATGCCTGTGCTGCGTGAACGGCGTGCCCTTCCAGGTGGGTCTGGGTCGACTCCTGCGCAAAGCAAAGCCGGACCGATTGTTCATCGAACCCTCTGGCCTGGGCCATCCTGCCGAGCTGCTCGATCAACTGGCAGGCCCACCGTGGCGAGACGTGTTAGCGCTGCAGCCCAGCGTGGCGGTCATTGATGGGCCGGCGCTGCTGCGTGGCGAAAAGCTCCCGGTGAGTCAGACGCAATCGCTGCAGCGTTGTGGCTTGCTGGTGATAAACAAGAGCGAAGATTTAGGGCAAGCCGAACGACGGGCAGTGCAAGCGCTGCTGCCAGCGATACCGATCTGCTGGACGCAACAGGGACAGCTGCCGATCACGGAGTTGCCGGGCATCGGTCAGCGCGCTGGGCACGCGGTGACCATGCCTGCGTTGCCCTCCTCTATAGCCACCCTTGGCAGTGTCTGGCTCGACCCGCAGCAACCGCTCTGCCAGAGCCAGGGAAATGCCGAAGGCTGGAGCATTGGCTGGCGTTGGCACCCCAGCCAGCGCTTTGATTTGGAGCGGGTAACAGCATGGCTGGAATCGCTGGACTGGTGCCGTGCCAAGCTGGTTATACAGGGTGCACAGGGCTGGCAATCACTTAACGCACTGGGTGGCCAAAGCCTGGTCTTCAGGCCCAGCGAATGGCGCAAGGATTCTCGCCTCGAACTGATCTTCGCAGAGCCCCAGAATGAAAAACGTCTGAATGACGCGATGATCGCCTGTCGTCTATGAGCTGTACGCCTACTCGCCTCGACGGCGCCATTCGTCCATCTGGATGATCTGCCCTGAATCCTGACGCGCGGGAAACGGATGCGCCTCCATTTCGATGGGGCCCTGGCGTCCACCAAACATCACGATGCTGCCCTGATGGCGCTGCTCGCCAGTCACCGTGAACTCGAAACCGTAGACCCGCGCGAAGCGGCGATAACCGCGCGCATCACGAATCAGCCCGAGACGGCGAAAGGCTACGTTCCCATCGAGCAGTTCTACATCCATCTTTTTACAATGCTGCCGCACCGCGATGAGCGCCCTTTCGCGAATGCCATGGGAGTGCCACAGCCAGGCGCCAGCGGAGAGCAGCAGGAGAAAGACGAACAGGTTGCCGAGGGTCATCATGCGTGCGGCAGCCAGCTGCCGGCGCACGGCCGGCGCGTGGTGGCCGAGACGTCCATCAACTCTCCAGCCAAACGTCGCGCGCCCAGTGCCAGACCGACTCCCAGCTTTCGTCCGTCATCTCATGCTCGCTGCCATTGAACAGCATGACCTCACCTTCAAGATCGACTACATAAAAGTCCGGCCCGTCCTGGCAGAGAGGTAGCAGGTCTCGCTCCACGCCTGCGTCCCAAGCGCTCGCGGCCACTTCGGGCAGATAGGTGTGCGATTGCGGATCGACGGCAGTTACCGGTTCCAGACGCCCATAGATCACATCGCTGACGGTGAGCAGATACTCGCGCAGACCAAAGGGTAAGTTGATTAGCAACTCCTCCTCGACCTCGACCAACCGGTCATCGTCCGGCAACTCGAGCGGTACCGGTACCGGCTCGCTTAGCTCACGCAGCTGCTCGATCACTTCCTCCATGACGGTCCCCCTTTGACGGTCTTAAGAATGCGCCGTTTATACAAGCCCTCGCATTGGCTAGCCAGTACCAGTCGCGCTAAAGTATTTGCCGTTTTGAAAAAATGGCGCACCGGCAGGTTTCGCAGCTAATCATTAATCCGTCTTGCAGTCTCAGACCATAAGGTAGCAACCGCAATTGGTGCCTGCTCGTCGCCATTAGCCCGTACCGGGGCGGACAGGAGAAATTGTGGCATCCATCGAAGACCAAGACATGCTCGCCAAGGCCATTGCCCAATGCGGCGATGAGCCCATCCATATCCCCGGCAGCATTCAGCCCCACGGCTTTCTGCTGGTGCTCAGCGAGCCAAGACTGACGATTACCCAGGCCAGCGAAAACGTTCGTGACTGGCTTGGCGTCGATGCGCACATGCTGCTGGGTCAGCCTCTGACGGAACTCATCGGTGACTGCGGCTTTTCCGAAGGGCTCGCCAGTCTGACTGACGATGACCACAATCCCTTTCATCTGCGAGACATCAATTTCAACCTGCCTGGCCGAAGCAACCATCCGCCGCTGGCTCTTATGGCGCACCGTTACCACGGCAAGCTGATCGTCGAATTCGAATCAGCCGGCAGCCCAGGCGCGGCATACGACAAGCTATACCCCTTGATGCGCACTTTCGTCGTGCAGCTGCAGGAGGCGCAAGACCTTCAATACATCTGCCAACTGGCCGTTGATGAGGTCAAGCGCATCACCGGGTTCGGTCGGGTCAAAGCCTATCGGTTCGACGCCCAGGGCAACGGCCATGTGTTGGCAGAACAGGCTGACGAAGGTTATCCGCATTATCTGGGCCTGTGCTTTCCCGCCTCGGATATCCCGCCACAGGCACGCCAACTCTACTGCAACAACCTGATCCGCGTGATCCAGGACGCCAATTACAAACCCTCTCCGGTCGTACCCACGCTCACCCCCGACGGAGAGCCGCTGGACCTGAGTTTCGCCTCGTTGCGCAGCGTGTCGCCGGTTCACCTGCAATACATGCGCAACATGGGCACGCTGGCTTCGATGTCGATCTCCATCGTCATTCAGGGGCGCCTGTGGGGTCTGATCTCCTGCCACGATGCCAGGCCTCGCCAGGTCAACTACCAGACCCGAACGGCCTGCGAACTCCTTGGACGCATTATGTCGCTGCAAATCGAAGCCAAGGAAGCAGCAACCCTGGCGCAGCGCAAGCTCGAACTGCGACGGCAGATCGTCGAAATGCTCTCGTCAATGGCCGACCGCGACAGCGTTATTGAAGGCTTCAAGTGCCTGCCGAAGGTCGTACTGGATTTCGCCGGTGCGGTCGGTAGCGCCATCGTCTCCGGCGAACACTCCGAACCGGTGGGCGAAACGCCGCCGGCAGCCTTACTGGTGCGACTCACTCATTGGCTGTCCCAGCAGCGCGACCAGCTGGTGTTCAGCACCGACTGCGTCAGCCGAGATGTACCGGCTATTCCTGAACTGGCCGAGCATTGCGCCGGCTTGCTGGCCATTTCTATCTCCCGCCTGCACCCCCATTACCTGATCTGGTTCCGACGCGAACAGATCAAGACGGTCAATTGGGCCGGCCAGCCAGAGAAACGCATCGACAGTAAGGGCAGCCTGTCGCCACGCCACAGCTTTGCAAGCTGGCAGGAGACCGTACGCGGCTATGCGTCACCTTGGCAGCAAGTAGAGTTGGAGGGTGCGCTGGAGCTGCGTACCGCGGTGCTCGGTATCGTCCTGCGCAAGGCAGAAGAGATGGCCCAGCTGGCGGGCGAGCTGCGCGAAAGTAACAAGGAACTCGAGTCGTTTTCATACAGCGTTTCCCACGACCTACGGGCGCCGTTGCGGCATATTGCCGGGTACGCCGAGCTGCTCGGTGAGCTTGAAGGCAGCAAGCTCAGCGAACGTGGCCTGCGCTTTCTAGACAATATCGGCGATGCGGCCCGATTTGCAGGGACCCTCGTCGACAACTTGCTGAGCTTTTCCCAGATGGGCCGCGCCGCGCTGCGCTTGTCCGATGTGAATCTTTCCGCGCTGGTTGAATCCATTCGTCAGGAAATGGCACCGGACTGCGACGGCCGCGAAATAGAATGGCACGTTCATCCCCTGCCTATCGTGGTCGCCGACGCTGCTTTCATCCACATGGCGTTGCGCAACCTGATCTCGAACGCGATCAAGTACAGCCGCAAACGCGAGCGCGCAATCATCGAAATCGGCGCCGAAGAGCGCGCTGAAGAGATCATCGTCTACGTCCGCGACAACGGTGTGGGCTTCAACATGCAATACGCCAACAAACTGTTCGGCGTCTTTCAGCGCCTGCATCGCATGGAAGAATTCGAAGGCACTGGGATTGGTCTCGCCAGCGTGCGCCGCATCATCGAACGCCATGATGGTCAGGTCTGGGCCAACGGCGAGGTTAACCAGGGCGCAACCTTCTTCTTTTCGCTCCCCAGACTTACCTACGCGTCACCCATTTAGTACGGGACTCTAGATGCTCAAACCGATTCTGCTGGTAGAGGACAATCCACACGATCTCGAGCTGACCTTGGTTGCGCTCGAGCGCAGCCAGTTGGCCAATGACGTGATTGTCATGCGTGATGGTGCCGAGGCGCTGGATTACCTGCTCCGCCGCGGCGATCACGCCGGCCGCGCCGATGGCAACCCAGCCGTGCTCCTGCTCGACCTCAAGCTGCCTAAAGTCGACGGGCTGGAGGTGCTGAAGAACGTACGCGACACGCCTGATCTACGCAGTATCCCAGTGGTGATGCTCACCTCCTCTCGTGAAGAGCCCGATCTGGTCAGGGCTTATGAACTCGGAGTGAACGCTTACGTGGTCAAGCCGGTCGAATTCCGAGATTTCGTCGCCGCCATCTCCGATCTGGGGATTTTCTGGGCCGTGCTAAACGAGCCGCCACCCGGATCGCTGCGGTTGCAGCGCCAACTTCGGGATCGCAAGAGCAGCGAGGAGCCGAGCTAAAACGCTCATGTTTAAGGCTCCTAAGCAGAACTCCTTTCAAGTAGTGCGGTATCCGCGACAGGATGGTTATGCCGGCGACAACACCTATCTGCGTCCTGTTTGTTGAAGACAGCCCGCACGACGCTGAACTGGCGCTCGTCACGCTCGAAAGGAGCGGCTACACCGTCGATAGCGAAGTGGTTTTCGACCACGCGGGCGTAGTCGAAGCCTTGCAACGTCGCTCCTTCGATCTGATTCTTTCCGACTTCATCCTCCCCGGTTATTCCGGCAGCCTGGTACTGCAGGAAGCTAGGCAACTGGCGCCCGAAACGCCGTTCATCTTTCTGTCCGGTGTGTTCGGCGAAGAACATGCGGTCAACATGATGCGATCGGGCGCCGTCGACTATGTGCTCAAGCAGAACCTTGGATTTCTGCCGAAGGCGGTCGAGCGGGCTCTCAGTGAGGTGCAGGAACGGCGCGGGCGCCTCCGCGCAGAAGAAGCGTTGCGTGAGGTCGAGGTAAGAGCCCGATTGGCAATCGATGCTGCCGGGCTCGGCATGTGGGATTACGAACCACAAAACGGCACGATGATCCTAGACCGGCGCTGTCGGAGCATGTTCGGCTTACCGGGCGAGGCGCCGGTGGACATCCAGGTATTCGAGTCGCTGTGCCACCCCGACGACTTGCAGCGTATGCGCGAGCATATCTGGGACGCCATCAGCACCGACGATGGCGACAAGGAATACACCACCGACTATCGGATCATGCTTGAGTGCGGCCAGGTCCGCTGGTTCGAAACCCGCGGTCAGGCGTTTTTTGAAGATGGACTGTGTAAACGCTTCATCGGTGTAGTGATGGACGTGACCGAGCAGCGGCTGGCGACCGAAGCGCTCAAGCGCATGAACGAAACCTTGGGTGAGCGTGTGGAAGAGCGCACCCGGGAACGTGACCGCACCTGGGAGCTGTCCAGAGACCTGCTTGCCGTCATGCGGTTCGACACCACCGTGCTTGCGCTCAACCCCGCCTGGGAGGAAGCGCTTGGCTGGCCGCGTGAACAGCTGCTCAATACGCCGTTGTGGTCGCTGGTTCATACCGATGACCTCACAGCGACTCACGCAGAAACCGAACGGATTCGCAGCGGCAACGTCACCGACCGCTTCGTCAACCGCATGCAACATTGCGATGGCAGCTACCGCTGGCTGTCCTGGACTGCGGTACCGGAGGCGGGAATGATGTACGCCGCCGCGCGCGACATCACCAGCGAAATTGCAGCGGTGGACAAGCTCGCGGCGGCCAACCGCGAATTGACCGAACAGATCAAAGAGCGCGAGCGCATCGAAGCCACCCTGCAGCAGATGCAACGGCTCGAGGCGGTTGGCCAGCTCACGGCGGGCGTCGCACATGACTTCAACAATCTGCTGACGGTGATCCTGACCAGCGCCAGCTTCCTCAAAAATGATCTGGAACGAGGCGCGCCACTGGCTAAATCGCTCAGCCGCCTCCAGTACATCCAGGAATCCGGCGAACGCGGCGCAACCCTGACCAGTCAGCTGCTTGCGTTCGCTCGCAGACAGCAACTCGCCCCCAAAGCTGTGGACCTGAACGACACACTGGTCGGTCTCTTGAGCCTGTTGCACAGCACCCTGGGCGGTTCCGTGACCATCGAAACCGACACCCGTGCAGGACTCTGGCACGCGCTGGTCGACCCTACACAGATCGAGATGATCATCCTCAATCTCGCCATCAACGCACGCGACGCTATGGGCTCCGGCGGCTGCCTCACGCTGCGTACCGACAACGCGGTGATCACCGCACCAGCGGAGCGGGCGGAAGAACCTGGGCCAGGCGAGTACGTCGTCCTCTCGGTGAAGGACACCGGTTCAGGCATGAGCGACGAGGTGCTGCAAAAAGCTTTCGAGCCCTTCTTCACGACCAAGGAAGTGGGTAAAGGCTCAGGGCTCGGTTTGGCGCAAGTGTTCGGTTTCGCCAAGCAATCCGGTGGCGGAGCGCGCATCGAGACTGAGCTGGGCGTCGGTACCACAGTGATGGTCTATCTGCCTCGAGTGACCGCACCGGAACGCAGCCTCGGCGTCCCGGACCATGAGCTGGGCACGCCCGTCGACGACGCCTCGTATAAAGTGCTGCTGGTCGACGACGATCCCGCCGTGCGCGAAGTAACCGCACAGATGCTGAGCAATCTGGGCTACGCAGTGGTTCAGGCCGACGGTGGTCGTATGGCCTTGGAGATGCTCGAACAGGGCGCGGCGGTGGATCTGCTGCTTGCAGATTTCGCCATGCCAGGCATGAACGGGGGTGAACTCGCCCGTGCAGTCTCGTCTCGCTATCCCAAGCTGCCCGTGGTGTTCATCACCGGGTACGCCGAGCTCGGCGAACTGGGTATGGGTAGCTCGACCATCATCCAGAAGCCCTTTCGTGAAGAACACTTGGTGCGAAAGCTGAGCATGGTTCTGAAAGAAAGCAGCTCGGCCTGATGGACAGTGTGCGAAATCGCCTGCGCGCAGCCACCACGCTTCAGCATGAACGCGTCGACGCTGCCTTTTCGGCCTATCCGCTGGATCAGACCGAAGGCTACCGAGCTTTTCTACAGGCCCATGCGCAAGCGCTCATCCCGTTAGAACTCACGCTGGAGCAGGCGGGCATCGAAACGATGCTCAATGACTGGTCCCAGCGCAGCAGGCGTCAGGCATTGCTTGCAGATCTGCAGGCGTTGGGTTGTACGGAACCCACGTCAGCGCAGGCTGACACAGCACCCTCATCCGGTTGGTGCTGGGGCGCAGCATACGTCATTGAAGGGTCACGCCTGGGTGGACGTGTACTGGCACGACGCGTGGCAGAAGCCAACCCCTCCGCCCCGCTACGCTATCTAAGTCACGGCAACGCAACGCCGTTTTGGCCGAGCTTTCTGCAGGAGCTGGAACAGCAGGCAGCGGCCTGCGGTTGGTCCGAGGTGCTGGCCGGTGCGCATGCATCCTTCGAACGCTTCCTGAGCGCAGCCCGGTCGAACAGGCCGTAAAACAGAAAAGCCCTTTCGGGCTTTTCTGCTTACAACAGACGTTGAGGACCTCAACCGCTATTCCACGGTTACTGATTTGGCCAGGTTGCGCGGCTGATCGACGTCAGTGCCCCGCAGGACAGCGACGTAGTAGGAAAGCAGCTGCAAGGGGATGGTATAGAGGATCGGCGCCAGCACGTCGTGAATGTGCGGCATGCTGACAATAAAGGTGCCCTCGCCGTTTTCGATGCCCGCTTCGCGGTCCGCGAAAACAATCAGCTCTCCGCCGCGCGCGCGCACTTCCTGGAGGTTGGATTTAAGCTTTTCCAGCAACTCATTGTTCGGTGCCACGGTAACCACTGGCATGTCTGCGTCGACCAGCGCCAAGGGGCCATGCTTGAGCTCACCGGCCGGATAGGCCTCGGCGTGAATGTAGGAAATCTCCTTGAGCTTCAGCGCGCCTTCCATGGCCACCGGATACTGCGCACCTCGGCCGAGAAACAAGGTGTGGTGCTTCTCGGCAAAGTGCTCGGAGATCTTTTCCACCGTGGTATCCATGGCCAGCGCCTCACCGAGACGCGTCGGTAGGCGGCGCAATTCGTCGATCAGCTCCGCTTCCAGAGCCGGCGCCAAGGTGCCGCGTACCTGACCCAGCGACAGGGTCAGCAGCAACAGGCCAACCAGCTGAGTGGTGAACGCCTTGGTCGAGGCCACGCCGATCTCCGGACCGGCCTGGGTCAACAGGGTCAGGTCTGACTCGCGGACCAGCGAGCTGATACCAACGTTGCAGATGGCCAGACTGGCGAGGTAACGCCCTTCCCCTTCGGTACGTGACTTGGCGTTGCGCAGCGCGGCGAGCGAATCAGCGGTTTCGCCAGACTGGGAAATGGTGACGAACAGGGTGTCGGGCTGCACCACAACCTTGCGGTAGCGAAATTCGCTGGCGACCTCTACCTGACACGGAATACCAGCCAGCTCTTCCAGCCAGTAGCGAGCAACCATTCCGGCGTGATAGCTAGTGCCACAGGCGACGATCTGCACGTTACGCACCTTGGCGAACAACTCCGCCGCCTGCGGGCCGAACGCCTGAACCAACACCTGATGATCACCAAGGCGGCCTTCGAGGGTGCGTTGCACCACCTTGGGCTGCTCATGAATTTCCTTGAGCATGAAATGCCGATACTCGCCCTTGTCTGCTGCCTCGGCGCCCTCGTGGTATTGCACGCTTTCACGCTCAACGGCCTGGCCGTCGACGTCCCAGATCTTCACGCTGTCGCGGCGGATCTCGGCAATGTCACCTTCTTCCAGGTACATGAAACGGTCGGTCACCTGACGCAGAGCCAGCTGATCGGAGGCGAGGAAATTCTCACCCAGCCCCAGGCCGATCACCAGCGGGCTGCCGCTGCGGGCGGCGAGCAAACGATCGGGCTGCTTAGCGCTGACCACAGCCAGGCCATAGGCGCCATGCAGCTCCTTGACCGCTGACTTCAGGGCGACGGTCAGATCGCCCAACTCGCCGAGCTTGTGGTGCAGCAGATGGACAATGACTTCAGTATCGGTATCTGAGAGGAAGGTATAACCCAACCCCTTCAATTGCTGACGCAGCGCCTCGTGGTTTTCGATGATGCCGTTGTGCACCACCGCGAGGTCGTCGCCGGAAAAGTGTGGATGGGCGTTGCGCTCGCAAGGTGCTCCATGGGTCGCCCAACGGGTATGCGCAATACCCAGGCGACCAGTGAGCTGCTCTTCCTGTTGAGCCTGTTCCAGCTCGGCGACCTTGCCGGAACGTCGCAGACGGTGCAGGTGGCAACCGTCGTCCAGCACGGCGACGCCAGCGCTGTCATAGCCACGGTATTCCAGGCGCTTGAGGCCTTCGAGCAGGATCGGGGTGATATTGCGTTCAGCGACGGCGCCAACGATGCCACACATGGTCAGGTCTCCTGATGGGGTTCGACGGCCGCGCAGATCAGTTTGACGCCGCGGGCCTGAATGCTTGAACGCGCCTCGGGGGTGAGGCGTTCGTCCGTGATGAGGGTATGAATGTCGCCCCAGGGCAACTCCAGATTGGGTATACGTCGGCCGATCTTGTCGGACTCGGCGAGCACGATGACTTCGCGCGCGACTTCGGCCATGACCCGTGACAGGCCGAGTAGCTCATTGAAGGTGGTGGTGCCACGCTGCAGATCGATACCATCTGCCCCGATGAACAACTGATCGAAGTCGTAAGAGCGCAGCACCTGTTCTGCCACCTGCCCCTGGAACGACTCGGAATGCGGATCCCAGGTACCACCAGTCATCAGCAGTGTCGGCTCATGTTCCAGCTCACGCAACGCGTTGGCGACACTCAGGGAATTGGTCATGACCAACAGACCGTGCTTGTGACCCAGCTGCGGGATCATCGCCGCGGTAGTGGTGCCACTGTCGATGATGATTCGCGCATGTTCGCGAATGCACCCGACAGCCGCTCGGGCGATGGCTTGCTTCCAGAGCGAGACTGGCTGCGCGCTGTCGCCGATCAGCTCCTGCGGCAAGGGCACCGCACCGCCGTAGCGGCGCAACAGCAAGCCGTTCTTCTCTAGCGCGGCGAGGTCTTTGCGAATGGTCACTTCGGAGGTTTCGAAACGCCTGGACAACTCATCGACGCTGACCTCGCCCTGCTCGTTGAGCAAGGCGAGTATGGCGTGACGTCGTTGCGGAGTGTTGCGTTTCGACATAGTTAAGTTTCGGTTCGAAAGAATATTTGGCGAATCAAAACCTAATCCAGCGACTCAGTCAACTCCTGCCACCGATGAAGGCCAACAACGTGGTCGAATTCCCTCGCCGCTAGCGATATCGTTCAGCGTCGCCGCAACAGCTTCGACCGGCGGGGGCACGCTGCGGGCGGGAGTCTACATTAAGGGCAAGCCAACCAGCGCCGTACAGATCCCGATTAGCTTCGGGTTGGCCTGAAAGCGGGCTTCGCGCAGTTCGAACGCATTAGGCATGCACTCGATGGCTTGCTCATGCTACGGCAGCAGGTGTCGGACGAAGCCCTGGACGTACCGATAGGCCTCGTTGACCGACGCTCCGTAGGCAGGGTCTAAGCCAGACGGCAGTCCAGTAGCTTGTTGCGCGAGATTGCTCAAGGGTTGCGCTGCTCAAGGCGCTCACCTGTACGATTTGCATGACGCGATTGGTAGAGGGAAGCACTGACCAGCACTCGTATGATCGCAACATCAACGGCCAGCCCAGGGAACGATCACGTGAATAAGCTCGGCACGCTCCCGCCAGCGCATGCTCCATTGATCGGCATCGGGCACTATTTCTGCTTTTTCTGCGGCCGTCGCCAGCCCGTGATCAATGCTTGCCGCGCCCGCCCGAGGGCCAGAGTTCCGGCTGGGACGTCGGCTGTAATCACCGAGCCTGCGCCAATGGTCGCGCCATCGCCTAAGGTGACCGGGGCAACCAACGAACTGTTGGAGCCAATGAAAACATCCTCGCCCATCACCGTGCGGAACTTGTTTGCACCGTCGTAATTGCAGGTAATGGTGCCGGCGCCAATATTGGTCCGAGCGCCAATTTCCGCATCACCTAGATAAGCCAGGTGACCGGCCTTGGCGCCATCACCCAGGCTTGAGTTCTTCACCTCAACGAAGTTGCCGACGTGCGCTTTGGCGCCCAATACCGCGCCGGGACGCAAACGGGCAAACGGTCCGCAATCGGCGGCTTCGCCAAGCTCGGCGCCTTCCAGATGACTGTTGGCCTTGACCACCGAACCGCGGCGCAGCGTACTGTTGCGGATCACGCAATTTGGGCCGATCTCCACACCGTCCTCGATCAACACCTTGCCTTCGAGGATCACGTTCACATCAATCAGCACGTCACGTCCAACGGTGACCTCACCGCGCAAGTCGAAGCGCGCCGGATCTCGCAGGGTGACACCCTGCGCCATCAAACGGCGCGCGGCGCGCTGCTGATAGTGCCGCTCAAGCTCAGCCAGCTGAATGCGATCGTTAGCGCCCTGGACTTCCATCGCATGCAACGGTTGTTCGGTAGCCACCACCAGGCCATCGGCCACGGCCATGGCGATCACATCAGTCAGGTAGTACTCACCCTGGGCGTTGCTGTTTGAAAGTCTACCCAGCCAATCACCGAGCCGCTCACCCGGGACCGCGAGAATGCCAGTATTGCCTTCCGAGATGAGTTTCTGCTCAGCCGAGGCATCCTTGTGCTCGACGATTGCCTGAACCACACCTTGTTCGTCCCGCACGATCCGTCCGTAGCCACTCGGGTCGGCTAGATCCACCGTGAGCAAAGCGAGCTGCTGCGGATTCACTTGCTGCAGGAGTCGTTCGAGCGTCGCCGCTTCGATCAGCGGTACATCACCATAAAGAATCAGCACACGCTCGGCCGACAATGCCGGAAGCGCCTGAGCCACGGCGTGGCCTGTACCCAACTGCTCGGCCTGCACGACGAAATTCAGATCATCTGCTGCCAGCTGTTCACGAACCCGCTCGGCACCGTGGCCGATCACAACATGGATGGCCTTCGGCTTGAGTGCGCGAGCGGTGTCAATGACATGCCCGAGCATGGATTGACCGGCAACAGGGTGCAGAACTTTCGGCAGGGCAGAGCGCATGCGCGTGCCCTGACCAGCAGCGAGAATGACGATATCGAGAGACATGGCAGATCCTGAACAAACGTAGCCGCAGGCCGACGCGGGGGTTATTTCCAAGTGGCAGAAAAAGAAAAAGGGTAGCCAAGGCTACCCTTTTACTCGTTCGCGATGAAGCCGTTACCAGATCAACCGCGACCGTACTTCTTGCGCATCGCCTCGATCGTCCGCAGCTGAGCTGCAGCCTCGGCGAGACGCGCAGCGGCAGAGCCGTAGTCAAACTCGGCACCCTTCTCGTGCAACGCTTTTTCAGCGGCTGTAACTGCAGCTTTCGCCGCCGCCTCGTCCAGATCCTTGGCGCGAGTCGCAGTATCGGCAAGTACCTTCACCATGTTCGGCTGGACTTCAATGAAGCCACCAGAAATGTAGAAGATATCTTCTTCGCCGCCCTGCTTGATTACACGCACCGGACCGGGCTTGAGATCAGTCAGCAAAGGAGCGTGGCCCGGCAGAATGCCCAAGTCACCCAGGTGACCATGGGCGATGACCATCTCTACCAGCCCCGAGAACAGCTCTTCTTCCGCACTGACGATGTCACAGTGGACTGTCATAGCCATACTTATGCCTCGGTAATGAGCTCTGCTGGAAACCTTCGCCGCCAGCAGAGCTTATTGGCGCCCGCAAGCGGGCGCGCCAGTTACAGTTTCTTGGCTTTCTCGATGGCTTCGTCGATACCGCCAACCATGTAGAACGCCTGCTCCGGCAGGTGATCGTAGTCACCGTTGAGGATGCCGGCAAAGCCGCGGATGGTTTCTTTCAGCGAAACGTACTTGCCCGGCGAACCAGTGAAGACTTCAGCAACGAAGAACGGCTGGGACAGGAAGCGCTGGATCTTACGAGCACGGGATACCAGCTGCTTGTCGGCCTCGGACAGTTCGTCCATACCCAGAATCGCGATGATGTCCTTCAGCTCTTTGTAGCGCTGCAGCACATACTGGACGCCGCGAGCGGTGTCGTAGTGCTCCTGGCCAATCACGTTGGCGTCCAGCTGGCGCGAGGTGGAGTCGAGAGGATCGACCGCCGGGTAGATACCCAGGGAAGCGATGTCACGCGACAGAACCACGGTGGCGTCCAAGTGGGCGAAGGTGGTCGCCGGGGACGGGTCAGTCAGGTCGTCCGCAGGTACGTAGACGGCCTGAACGGAGGTGATCGAACCGCTCTTGGTGGAGGTGATACGCTCCTGCAGAACGCCCATTTCCTCGGCCAGCGTCGGCTGATAACCCACCGCAGACGGCATACGACCCAGCAGCGCGGACACTTCGGTACCGGCCAGGGTGTAACGGTAAATGTTGTCGACGAACAGCAGAACGTCCTTGCCTTCGTCGCGGAACTTCTCGGCCATGGTCAGGCCGGTCAGTGCCACACGCAGGCGGTTTCCTGGAGGCTCGTTCATCTGGCCATAAACCAGCGCAACCTTGTCCAGAACGTTGGAGTCCTTCATCTCGTGATAGAAGTCGTTACCTTCACGAGTCCGCTCACCCACACCGGCAAACACGGAGTAGCCACTGTGCTCCATGGCGATGTTACGGATCAGCTCCATCATGTTTACGGTCTTGCCGACACCGGCACCACCGAACAGACCGACCTTACCGCCTTTAGCGAACGGGCAAACCAGGTCGATAACCTTGATGCCGGTTTCCAGCAGCTCATTGCCGCCAGCCTGTTCGGCATAGCTCGGCGCCGCGCGATGGATGCCCCAGCGCTCTTCTTCGCCGATGGGACCGGCTTCGTCGATCGGGTTGCCGAGCACGTCCATGATCCGGCCCAGCGTGGCAGTGCCCACTGGTACAGAGATAGCAGCGCCAGTGTTGGTGACGTCCAGACCACGCTTGAGGCCTTCGGTCGAACCCATGGCGATGGTACGGACAATGCCGTCGCCCAGCTGCTGCTGAACTTCCAGGGTGGTGTTGGCGCCAGTGACTTTCAGCGCGTCATATATGCTCGGTACCACATCGCGCGGAAATTCCACGTCGATAACGGCGCCGATGATTTGAACGATACGTCCGCTACTCATGTTTGGTTCCTCTGAATATTTGAACCGCTCTTAAACCGCGGCAGCGCCGCCGACGATTTCCGAAATTTCCTGGGTGATCGCAGCCTGACGGGCCTTGTTATAGACCAGTTGCAGGTCGCCGATCAGCTCACCGGCGTTGTCGGTTGCGTTCTTCATGGCGATCATCCGGGCAGCTTGTTCAGCGGCACCGTTTTCAACCACGGCCTGGTAGACCTGAGATTCGACGTAACGAACCAGCAGCGCATCCAGCAACAAGCGAGCGTCGGGTTCGTACAGATAGTCCCATTTACCTTTCGGCGCGGTCTGATCGTCGCTCGCGGCCAACGGCAGCAGCTGGGCTACGGTCGGTTTCTGCGTCATGGTGTTGATGAACTTGTTCGACACCAGGTAGAGACGGTCCAGACGGCCTTGATCGAAAGCATCCAACATGACCTTGACGCTGCCGATCAGATCATTGATCGACGGCTCTTCACCAAGACCGTTGACTGCTGCGACCACGTTGCCGCCAAAGCTGCGGAAGAAGCTCGCACCTTTGTTACCGATCACGCACAGGTCGGCTTCGACTTTACTGTCGTGCCATTCCTTCATGTTCTTGATCAGCGCCTTGAACAGGTTTGTGTTCAAGCCGCCGCAAAGCCCACGATCAGACGACACGACGATGTAGCCGACACGCTTGACCGGGCGCTCAACCATGAACGGATGACGGTATTCAGGGTTGGTATTGGCCAGATGGCCAATAACCTGCTGGATCCGCTCCGCATAGGGACGGCTGGCAGCCATGCGCATCTGTGCCTTGCGCATCTTGCTGACGGCCACCTTTTCCATGGCGCTGGTGATCTTCTGCGTGCTTTTGATGCTCGCAATCTTGCTGCGAATCTCTTTTGCGCCTGCCATTTGACACCTATCGGGTTAGCAAGCGGGAGCCTCGCGGCTCCCGCTGCGGCTTACCAGGATTGGGTGGCCTTGAACGACTCGATGCCGGCTTTGATGCCTGCGTCGATTTCGTCGTTGAAGTCGCCCTTCACGTTGATCTTGTCCAGCAGAGCAGCATGCTCATGATGGAAATAGGCAATCAACGCCTGCTCGAAGGCACCAACCTTGGCTACTTCGATGTCCTGCAGGAAGCCACGCTCGGCTGCGTACAGGGACACCGCCATGTCGGCAATGGACATCGGCGCGTACTGCTTCTGCTTCATCAGCTCGGTGACACGCTGACCATGCTCGAGCTGCTTGCGGGTCGCTTCGTCCAGGTCAGAGGCGAACTGGGCGAACGCCGCCAGTTCACGGTACTGAGCCAGTGCGGTACGAATGCCTCCGGAGAGCTTCTTGATGATCTTGGTCTGCGCGGCGCCACCGACGCGGGATACCGAGATACCGGCGTTAACGGCCGGACGAATACCAGCGTTGAACATGGACGACTCGAGGAAGATCTGACCGTCGGTGATCGAAATCACGTTGGTCGGAACGAACGCGGATACGTCACCGGCCTGGGTTTCAATGATAGGCAAAGCGGTCAGGGAACCGGTCTTGCCGGTCACGGCGCCATTGGTGAACTTCTCAACATACTCTTCGGAAACGCGCGAAGCACGCTCCAGCAGGCGGCTGTGGAGATAGAAGACGTCGCCTGGGTAGGCTTCGCGTCCCGGCGGACGACGCAGCAGCAGGGAAATCTGGCGATAGGCTACGGCCTGCTTGGACAGATCGTCATACACGATCAGCGCGTCTTCGCCGCGATCACGGAAGTATTCGCCCATGGTGCAGCCGGCGTACGGTGCCAGGAACTGCAGCGCAGCCGACTCGGAAGCCGAAGCGGCAACGATGATAGTGTTGGCCAGAGCACCGTGCTGTTCCAGCTTGCGCACTACGTTGGCGATGGTCGACTGCTTCTGACCGATCGCGACGTAGACGCACTTGATGCCGCTGTTGCGCTGGTTGATGATCGCGTCGATGGCCAGAGCGGTCTTACCGATCTGACGGTCACCGATGATCAGCTCGCGCTGACCGCGGCCGACCGGGATCATCGCGTCGACCGACTTGTAGCCAGTCTGGACTGGCTGGTCGACCGACTTACGCCAGATCACGCCCGGTGCGACTTTTTCGACTGCGTCAGTTGCCTGCGCATTGACCGGGCCCTTGCCGTCCACCGGGTTACCCAGTGCGTCAACGACGCGACCCAGCAGCTCCGGACCTACCGGAACTTCCAGTACACGACCGGTGCACTTGGCGCTCATGCCTTCGGTCAGGCTCTGGTAAGCGCCCAGTACCACGGCGCCTACAGAGTCCTGCTCCAGGTTCAGGGCCATGCCAAAAACGCCACCAGGGAATTCGATCATCTCCCCGTACATGACATCGGCCAGGCCGTAAATGCGCACGATACCGTCGGAAACACTGACGACGGTGCCTTCGTTACGCGCTTGAGCAGACACATCGGAACTACCGATACGCTGCTTTATGATTTCACTAATCTCGGAAGGATTCAGTTGCTGCATGCCACGACCCTCAAATCAGGATTTCAACGATTCGGCCAACTGGCTCAGTTTGCCGCGGACCGAACCATCGACAACCACATCGCCGGCGCGGATAACAACGCCGCCGATCAGCGCAGGGTTCACGACCTGCTGGGGGTTGACGGTACGATCTAGCCGCTTCGACAAGGCGGCAGCCAAAGTTTGGAGTTGTGCAGGGGTCAGCTCGAAGGCTGTCTGCACTTCAACGTCGAGTGTCTTTTCGGCTTCAGCCTTGAGTTCCTCGAACAGCTCCCGAATGGTCGGCAACACATCCAGACGATCGTTATCGCCCAGGGTGGAGACGAAGTTTCGGAACGCTTCATCGATGTCGCTACCGAACAGCTGAACCAGCGTCTGGACCTTGTTTTCACTGGTCAAACGCGGATTTTTCAGCAGTTCGGCAACTTGGGGAACGTCAACAGCGACCGCAGCCAGGCTCAACATGCCCGACCAGGCATCAATCCGGCTAGCCGCGCTGGCGAACTCGAAAGCGGCCTTTGCGTATGGCCGAGCAAGCGTCTGGGTATTGATCATCGCTTGCCTCGCTTAGAGTTGGGAGGCCAGTTTTTCGACCAGATCGTTGTGTGCCTTGGCGTCCACCTGGGACTCCAGAATCTTCTCCGCACCCATGACAGCCAACACGGCTACCTGATTGCGCAGTTGCTCCTTGGCACGATTCACTTCCTGCTCGATCTCGGCGCGGGCGCCGGCGACCAGTCGCTCGCCTTCGACGCGCGCCTGTTGCTTGGCATCCTCAACGATGGCGTTGGCCTGCTTGTTGGCTTGCTCAAGAATCTGGGCAGCTTGCCCCTTGGTCTCACGGAGGGTATTGGAAACCTTTTCCTGAGCCAATTTTAGGTCTTGCTGCGCACGGCCTGCGGCGTCCAGTCCTTCAGCGATTTTCTTCTGGCGTTCTTGCATGGCCTTGGTGATTGGCGGCCATACGTACTTCATGCAAAACCAGACGAAAATAGCGAAAGCGAACGTTTGACCGAACAGCGTCAAGTTAATGTTCACAGCGATATACCTCGTGCTATCTCGTTCGACGCGGTTGTCAATTCCACGGCAACGGGGCTCGCTAGGCGAACCCCATCAGGAACCGGAAAAGTCTTAGGCAGCGACAACGAAGATGAGGTACATCGCGATACCAACACCGATCATCGGTACGGCGTCGAGCAGACCAGCCATCAGGAAGGTCTTGGTTTGCAGCTGCGGAGCCAGCTCGGGTTGACGAGCAGTGGATTCCAGCAGCTTGCCGCCCAGCAGGGCGAAGCCGATGCCAGTGCCCAGGGCACCCAGACCGATCATGATAGAGGCGGCGATGTAGACGAGTTCCATGTAAAGCTCCTGAAGCTAAGGGTTAAGGTTTTCTTGGGTAAAACGAAACTTGTTGAACCGGTTCAACTGTTACGGCGTGAGTTCGGCATGACTATGGTCTTCATGCGCAGAGCTCAGGTACACCACGGTCAGAACCATGAAGATGAACGCCTGCAGCGGGATCACCAGGATGTGGAAAATCGCCCAGGGTACATTCAGGGTCCACTGCACGTAGAACGGCAGCAGCGCGATAAGGATGAACACCACCTCACCGGCATACATGTTGCCGAACAGACGCAGAGCCAGGCTCAACGGCTTGGTCAGCAGACCGAGGATCTCAAGGAACAGGTTGAACGGGACCAGCGACCAATGATTGAACGGCGTGAACGCCAGTTCCTTGGTAAAACCGCCGAAGCCCTTGACCTTGAAGCTGTAGAACAGAATCAGGATGAACACACCCAGCGACAGACCGAAGGTGCCGTTCGGATCAGCAGTCGGAACGATCTTGAAGTACGGCAGGCCAATCATGCTCGCCAGGCCCGGAATGTAGTCGACCGGAATCCACTTCAGGCTGTTCATCAGGAACACCCAGACGAAAATGGTCAGGGCCAATGGAGCGATGAGGGCGTTGCGACCATGGAAGGTATCCTTCACTACCCCTTCGACAAACTCCACGCACATCTCGACGAAGTTTTGCAGGCGGCCCGGAGTGCCCGCAGTAGCGCCCTTGGCTGCCATGCGAAACACCAGGATGAAGATCAGGCCCATGAAGAGCGACCATCCGAGCGTGTCGAGATGAACGGCCATGAAACCCATGTCACGCGCTTCCACGCCCGAATGGGCAATGGTCCAAGTCGCTTGGTCAACGACTGAGCCGTCTGCGCGCACGTAACCTTCCGGCAGTTTTCCGTAGGTCAGATTCTGCAAGTGGTGCTGGATGTATTCCGCCGGGGTACTCGCCATAAACGCCTCAGTGCTCAATGCTTCGGATTATTTTTCATCAGCAGGAGGGCGCTCGCTCCGGCGCCCAAAACCAACAGGTAACCGACGAATAAAGCTGCCGGTTGCAGCGGTTTCACTCCTACAAACACCAGCGCAAATAGCGCTGCTGCCAGAATCTGCTTGCCCATTTCGCCAGCCCAAAGGGACTGAACGATGGCTTTGGCCGATCGCGCGCCAAAATAGCGAAATGCTTTGAACGCGAAGTACAGGTTAGCCAGTAACGCAATCAGGCCACCAAGCAATCCCGAATAGCCGGCAACCATACCAAAAATCACAGCGCATACTACGCCTGTGCCAAACGCAACGATCGCCTGTACGACTAAAACACGTACTACAGGTAACCGATGGAGAGGTGTCTTGTTGCGTATATTCACCGTGCGTCCATCGCCAAAATACGTGCGCCGTCCAGATTGACCGCAGTCAAAAAAGCGCCGCGAGTATAGGAGCAGCCCATTCTGCGTTCAACCTTCAGGTAGCACTTTCTGACCGCCACTACATAAACTTTGTATCAGCGGATGTGCGCAAGCACGCCTTGCAGCTCATCCAGCGAACTGTAACGGATCACCAGCTGCCCTTTGCCCTTCTCGCCATGCTTGATTTGCACCGGCGAGCCCAGCCGCTCAGCGAGACGCTGTTCCAGACGGACAATATCAGGGTCGCTTTTCGGCTCAGCTTTAACGCTTTCTGGTTTGTTCAACCATTGCCTTACCAGTGCTTCGGTCTGCCGTACGGTCAGCCCTCGTGCGACAACATGCCGCGCGCCTTCTACCTGTTGATCAGCGGGAAGTCCAAGCAAAGCCCGGGCGTGACCCATTTCCAGATCTCCATGCGAGAGGAGTGTCTTGATCTCTTCTGGCAAGGCGATCAGACGCAACAGATTGCTGATGGTCACCCTGGATTTGCCCACGGCGTCCGCGACCTGTTGCTGAGTCAACTGAAACTCCTGCTGCAACCGTTGAAGCGCAACGGCTTCCTCGATAGGGCTTAGATCTTCGCGCTGGATGTTTTCGATCAACGCCATCGCGATGGCTGCCTCGTCGGAAACATCCCGGACCATGGCCGGGATCCGGTCCAGACCTGCCTGCTGACTGGCACGCCAGCGCCGCTCACCGGCAATGATTTCATAGCGGCCAGAGCCGATCGACCGAACCACGATCGGCTGCATCACACCCTGAGTACGGATCGAATTGGCCAGTTCTTCGAGGGTCACCGGATCAATGTCGCGGCGCGGCTGGTACTTGCCGCGCTGAATCACGTCGAGCGGCAACTGTTGCAGCTCACGCACATCGGCCTGGGCGGCTTCCTCTTGTATCGCCGCCACGTTGGCACCGCCGAGGAGGGCATCCAGACCTCGTCCTAGGCCTCGTTTTTTGGTCGCCATCAAGTTTCCTTATGCGGTTACGCTGCGGGCGGCCCGGCGCTGGCGGCGCGACAATTCGCCTGCCAGTGCCAGATAGGCCAAGGCGCCCTTGGATTGCTTGTCATAGACCAGCGCCGGCATGCCATGGCTGGGGGCTTCAGCCAGGCGCACATTGCGTGGAATCACAGTGTCGTAGAGCTTCTCACCGAAGTGCGCTTTCAACTGCTCGGTAACATCGTTGGTCAGGCTGCTGCGAGGGTCATACATGGTACGGAGCAAACCCTCAATTTTCAGCGAAGGGTTCAATGCCTGACCGATACGCTGGATCGAATTGACCAGATCGGTCAGCCCTTCGAGCGCGTAATACTCGCATTGCATCGGAATGATCACGCCATCGGCGGCGGTCAGGGCATTGATCGTCAGCATCGACAGCGAGGGCGGGCAATCGATGAGGATGTAATCGTAATTTTCCCGAACTGGTGCCAGCGCTTCACGCAAGCGGTTCTCTTTAGCCGGTAGATTGAGCAAGGCGACTTCGGCTGCGGTCAGGTCACGGTTAGCTGGCAGAAGTTGATAACCGCCGTGCTCGGAAAACTGCATGGCATCGACCAGGCTGCATTCCCCAATCAGTACGTCGTATATCGAATATTCCAACGCCAACTTATCCACACCGCTGCCAGTGGTGGCGTTGCCCTGTGGATCAAGATCGATCAGCAACACACGGCGACGCGTCGCCACGAGCGAGGCCGCTAGGTTGATGCAGGTGGTCGTCTTGGCGACACCGCCTTTCTGGTTGGCGATGGCAAATACTTTAGCCATGGTCAGTGTCTGTCCGGGTCATGAAGTGCGCCGCAGTATCAACAGGTGGCGTTGCCCTTGGCAACCTGGAACCTTGAGAACCAAGCAGCGTTCCAGCTGGAAGTCCGCCGGAAGCGCTTGCAGCTCATCGTCCGGCTGCATCCCTTTCATTGCGAGCCAGCGAGTGGCTGAGTCGCTGAGATGGCGCGTCCAATTGGCAAAATCTTCAAGCGAACTGAATGCACGCGAGGTGATATCAGTGAATGGCTGCGCGGGGGTGAATTGCTCGACGCGGCTGTGGACAACTTCCACATTGGCAAGTTTCAGCTCCAGCTTTACCTGGGTAAGAAAGCGGGTTTTCTTGCCATTGGAATCGAGCAAAGTGAAGTTGCGTTCGGGAAACATGATCGCCAGCGGGATACCTGGCATGCCGCCGCCACTGCCAACGTCGAGCCAGCGTGCGCCACCTAGCTCTGCTTGTGACATAACACTAAGGCTGTCGAGCAAGTGCCGAGACACCATTTCCGCCGGATCGCGCACTGCGGTTAGGTTGTAGGCCTTGTTCCACTTGTTCAGCAACGTCAGATAGGCCAGCAGCTGCTGTAGCTGAATGCTACTGAGGTCGATCCCCAGCTGGGAAGCGCCCTGCTTGAGTTCATCGGCATGACTGACCAATTCCATGGCCGTCACGCGCTCTGCTCCAGCTTTCGCCCGGCGCTGCGTTTTTTCAGATGAATCATCAACAGCGACACCGCGGCAGGCGTCACCCCCGGAATCCGTGACGCCTGGCCAAGCGTTTCTGGCCGCGCCAGGGAAAGCTTGTGCTGAATTTCCTTCGACAGACCGGAAATGCTCGAATAATCCAGCTCAGCCGGCAACCCGATGGATTCGCTGGCGCGCAAGCGGAGGATTTCCTCCTGTTGGCGATCGATATAGCCAGCGTACTTGGTCTTGATTTCGACCTGCTCGGCAACCTGCTGATCTGTCGTTCCGCCACCAGTGAGCTGCACGAGGCCGAGGTAATCGATCTCCGGCCGCGCCAACAGGTTCAGCAAATTGTATTCATGGGTCAGCGGCGTGCCGAAACGTTCAGCGATGGCATCGCCCTGCTCGGTACCTGGACGAACCCAGGTGCTTTTCAAGCGCTGCTCTTCCTGGACAATGCTTTCGCGCTTGCGCTCGAAGGCGGCCCAGCGAACATCATCGACCAACCCCAGCTCGCGGCCTTTTTCAGTCAACCGAAGATCGGCGTTGTCCTCACGCAGAATCAGCCGGTACTCGGCGCGCGAGGTAAACATGCGATACGGCTCCTGAGTGCCGAGGGTGATCAGGTCGTCGACCAGCACGCCGAGATACGCCTCGTCCCGACGTGGGCACCAACTTTCCAGCCCTTTGGCGCGTAGCGCGGCATTGGTGCCGGCCAGCAACCCTTGGGCGCCAGCCTCTTCGTAACCGGTGGTGCCGTTGATCTGTCCTGCGAAGAACAGCCCTTCAATTACCTTGGTTTCCAGGCTGTATTTCAAATCCCGCGGGTCGAAATAGTCGTACTCGATGGCGTACCCGGGCCGCACGATATGCGCCTGCTCCATTCCGCGAATGCTTTGCACGATCTGCAGCTGCACGTCGAACGGCAATGAGGTGGAAATACCGTTCGGATAGAGCTCGTGAGTCGTCAGGCCCTCAGGTTCGATGAAGACCTGATGACTGTCCTTGTCGGCAAAACGATGAATTTTGTCCTCGATCGACGGGCAGTAACGCGGCCCGACACCCTCGATGACACCTGAATACATCGGTGACCGATCGAGGTTAGCGGCGATGATCTCGTGAGTGCGCGCGTTGGTATGGGTGATCCAGCAGCTCACTTGCCGTGGATGCTGCGCAGCGTGGCCGAGAAACGACATGGGCGGTATCGGCGTGTCACCCGGCTGCTCGGTCATCACCGAAAAGTCGACGCTGCGTCCGTCGATTCGCGGAGGCGTTCCGGTCTTAAGCCGACCAACTCGCAATGGGAGTTCGCGTAAGCGTTTAGCCAACGCAATCGATGGGGGATCGCCAGCCCGACCACCTGAATAGTTCTGCAGACCGATGTGGATAAGTCCGCCAAGAAAGGTGCCGGTTGTGAGCACAACCGATTCGGCAAGGAAACGCAGCCCCATTTGGGTCACTACTCCCTTGACCTGATCCGCTTCAACGATCAAGTCGTCAGCGGCTTGCTGAAATATCCACAGATTGGGCTGGTTTTCCAACACTTCGCGCACAGCGGCCTTATACAAAACCCGGTCAGCCTGTGCCCGGGTTGCGCGTACGGCTGGGCCTTTGCGGCTGTTGAGCACGCGGAACTGAATGCCACTCTTGTCCGTGGCAGTCGCCATAACGCCGCCAAGTGCATCAATTTCCTTGACCAAGTGGCTTTTGCCGATGCCGCCGATGGCCGGGTTGCAGCTCATCTGTCCCAACGTTTCGACGTTATGAGAGAGCAGCAGTGTCTTCACGCCTATTCGAGCAGCCGCCAGAGCGGCTTCGGTACCGGCATGGCCGCCACCGATAACGATGACGTCAAAACGGGAAGGGAAATCCACCACGCACCTCGTGCCTGTTTGGTTGAGTCTCAGGAAGCTCGCCAGTATAGGCACTAGGTGACCGCGAAAGAAGGCCTCTGAACAAAAAATGACCAGTAGCAGTCTTTTAGGTCCGAGACAGCTAGTTAGAAATAAAAGAAGAGAATGATTTAAAGCTTATTTTTATGTTTATAAATAGGCAGCCGATATCTGTGGATAGATCTCTGTAGCCCAGATATGGAGCGTCCTGTAAGAGAAAGAAAGGGTGTGTCTAGCTGTGGTACAGACGGTGGAAGCACGGTTGACAGCCTGTGCATGGAACGCATGGTTATCCACAACCGGCTACGGAGCGATGGTTGCGCACCGGTTATTGACCGGGCTTAGGCAAGGTTTTCCACAGTGTTTAATGCACGCTCGCTAGACAAAAATGACAGCGGTTAGGCTGGAACGAAGCAACTGAATGATTGTTGTATAGCCGATTTTGCACGTCGCAAAATCAGCCGTCCGCTGGGTTTGCAGAGGTCGAAGTCGACATTCTTCAGGCATACGGTGGAAAAGAAGAGAGCGAGCGGGTCCGCTCATCGCTGGACACAGCGCTGAGGTACGAGCTAATTAGCTTGTATCGACCGGCTATTTGCCGATGCAAAAGCTCGAGAAAATGCGGCCCAGCAGATCGTCGGAGCTGAACGTGCCGGTGATCTCACCGAGTGCCTGCTGCGCTTGGCGCAGATCTTCAGCCAGCAGTTCGCCTGCGCCTGCCAGCGTCAACTGAGCATGGCCATGGTCGAGGTACTCGGCTGCCTTGCGGAGTGCGTCTAGATGCCTGCGCCTGGCACTGAAGGCGCTTTCCGCAGTCTGGTCATAGCCCATGCAGCGTTTGAGATGCTCACGAAGCATCTCAAGCCCATCGCCCGAGCGCGCCGAGAGGCTAAGCGTGGTGACCCCGTCTGCATCGACCGATAAAGCGACGGAGTCGCCGGTGAGATCGGCCTTGTTTCGAATGATCGTGGTCTTAGCCGGGTCTGGTCTGGTAATAAGCAAGTCCGGCCAACTGGATTCATCGTCTGAAGTAGAAGCCGCACTGCCGTCCACTACCAGCAATACCCGGTCGGCATCCTCGATCGCTTTGATCGCCCGTTCCACCCCGATCCGTTCCACCTCGTCCAGGGTATTACGCAACCCGGCAGTATCGACGATGTGCAACGGCATACCATCAATCTGGATATGTTCCTTCAGCAGATCGCGCGTGGTGCCGGCTATGTCGGTCACGATCGCCGCCTCACGCCCCGCCAATGCGTTTAGCAGGCTAGATTTTCCGGCGTTGGGGCGACCGGCAATGACCACGTTCATTCCTTCGCGCAGTAGCGCACCCTGTCCTGCCTCTCGTATGACTGTGGATAACTCGCCACGGACCTGCTCGAGCAGCGCGAGCACACGGCCGTCGGCGAGGAAATCGATTTCTTCTTCTGGAAAGTCGATCGCCGCTTCAACGTAAATGCGCAGGTTCACCAGGCTTTCGGTGAGGTGATGCACGCGACGAGAGAAATCGCCCTGCAGCGAGCGAACTGCATTTCGAGCGGCTTGCGCCGAACTCGCCTCGATAAGGTCTGCGATTGCCTCAGCCTGAGCCAGGTCCAGCTTGTCGTTGAGGAACGCGCGCTCACTGAACTCACCGGGCCTAGCAGGCCTGATTCCAAGCTCTACGCAACGGCGCAACAACATGTCCATGACCACCGGACCGCCGTGGCCCTGGAGTTCCAGTACATCCTCGCCGGTAAACGAATGGGGTCCGGGGAAGAACAGCATCAGCCCTTCATCAATGACTTCACCGTCATCGGCATGGAACGGACCGTAGTGGGCATGCCGGGGTACCGGTTCTCGGCCGCTGAGCGTGATCGCGACGGCTTTGGCTCGGGGGCCTGAAACGCGCACTACGCCAATCCCACCACGACCTGGTGCTGTGGCAACAGCGGCGATGGTTTCGCGATCTTGGCTCATCAAACCCTCCAGGTGGCGATAATGCAAAACGCCCCAATAAAGGGGCGTTCTGTTCACTTCGAACGGTCAGGCTGCGCTAGCGGTCTGTCCGGTTATCTTGCGGGTAATGTACCACTGCTGTGCGATCGACAAGCAGTTGTTGACCACCCAGTACAGCACCAGACCTGCCGGGAACCAGAGGAAGAAAAAGGTGAAGATGATTGGCAGCAACTTCATCACCTTGGCTTGCATCGGATCCGGTGGTGTTGGGTTCAACTGCTGCTGAATGAACATGGTGACACCCATGATGATCGGCAGGATGAAGAAAGGATCCTTGATCGACAGGTCGGTGATCCAGAACATCCAGGGTGCCTGGCGCATTTCGACGCTTTCCAGCAGCACCCAGTACAGGGCGAGAAACACCGGCATCTGCACCAAGATAGGCAAGCACCCACCCAGCGGGTTGATTTTCTCTTTTTTGTACAGCTCCATCATCGCCTGGGACATCTTCTGGCGATCATCGCCAAACTGTTCTTTCAGGGCTTGCATCTTCGGCGACACCGCGCGCATGCGCGCCATCGATCGATAACTGGCAGCGGACAGCGGGAAGAAAGCCAGCTTGATAACGATGGTCAGTACGATGATCGACCAGCCCCAGTTACCCAGCAGTGCGTGGATATTCTGTAGCAGCCAGAAGATGGGCTGAGCGATGAACCAGAGAATGCCGTAATCGACGGTCAGACGTAGACCAGGCGACAGCTCTTCCAGTTGATCCTGGCTCTTCGGACCGGCATACAAGGTGGCGTGTGTTTCACCTTGACTACCGGGTGCAACCGAAACAGCAGGTCCGGTAAAGCCGATGATGTAGTTGCCCTGGCTGTCCTTGCGAGTCTGTACCAGGTTGGTCTGATCGGGCGCAGGAATCCAGGCAGTTACAAAGTAATGCTGCAACCATGCGATCCAACCCCCTTCAACCGTCTTTTTCAGACTCTTGTCGTCCATGTCACCCATGGAAACTTTGGTGTAAGGCTCGTCCTTGGTCCAGAGCGCTGCGCCCAAATAGGTCGCAGTGCCGGTTGCGGTACTGGAGGACGGATCGCTGCTGTCGTCGCGCTTCAGCTGGCCGAACATGTGGCCGGTCCAGGTTTGATCACTTTGGTTGTCGATCAGATAGCGCACGCCGAGATCGTAATCACCACGCTCGAAGGTAAAGCGTTTGGTGTAGTTGACCCCGTCTTCGCTGTAGTTCAGATCAACGACAAGCTGGTCCTGATTTTCGCCCAGCTGATACTGCTGTTGCTCGCTGGAGTACAGCGGCCGGCCACTGGCCTTGTCCGGGCCATCACCGATCAAGCCGCTCTGGGCTTCATAGGTTCGTTCGCCGCTACGCTCGAACAACTGGAACGGAACGTCTGGGCGATCCTGACGACGTGGGAACTCTGGCAACCGAAGGTCCACGATATCGCCGCCGCGCGGATCGATTGCAACATCCAGAACATCGGTGCGTACGTGGATCAGCTGAGAGCTGGCCTGAGTGTCGGTAACTGAATTGGCCGACGGCTCGCTGCTTACAGCGGGAATATCGCCCTGCGCATTCTCAGCGGTGCTGGTCAGCGGAGTATTTGGAATCTGCGCGACGGACGTTTGTGACTGGCGCGTCTCGTCAGGGATGGCGGTCTGGCCGTAGTCCTGGTTCCACTGCAAAACCATCAGGTAAGCAACGACTGCCAGGGCGACAAGCAGGATCGAGCGTTTGATATCCATGGTTACTCGGTCATCGAAGATGAATTGGAGGGGGTGTTAGAAGGCACGGGATCATAGCCGCCCGGATTCCATGGATGGCAACGGCCAAGCCTGCACAGGCTCAGCCAGCCACCGCGCAGCAGGCCATGTGTTTCGATGGCCTCTTGTGCGTAGCAGGAGCAACTTGGGTAGAAACGGCAGTGACTGGCCATCATTGGACTGATGGCGTACCGGTAGAGTCGAATCGGGACCAGCGCTAGCTTACGCATCAGCGGCGCTGCTCTGGGCCTGTTGTGGCTGGACCGGTGCAGGCGTACGGGACAGACGTCTCCATAGCTTGGCAAATTGCTTTGCGAGTTCTGCGTTGTCCAGTTCAGCTAGACCTTTACGCGAGATGACCACGATGTCCCACCCCGTCAGTTCCATCTGGTGGAGACGAAAGGTTTCACGCAGTTGCCGCTTGATGCGGTTGCGCTCTACCGAGAGCTTGACGCTCTTCTTGCCAATGACCAACCCGATTCTCGGGTATGGCAATTGATTTTCGCGCACCAGTAGCAGGACGTTCCTGCCCGGTAACTTGCCGGAAGGGGAGTCGAAGACAGCCTTGAACTGGCTCGGGGTCAGCAGACGCTTTTCCCGACCGAAGTCTCGACTCACTACCTGTTCCGGCGTCTTCAGACTGCCAGACGCTTACGACCTTTGGCGCGACGACGCGACAGGACGGCACGACCATTTTTGGTAGCCATACGAGCACGGAAACCGTGGGTACGAGCGCGTTTGAGGGTGCTGGGTTGGAAAGTGCGTTTCATGATGCGTTACCTGGTGATCCATTGCGGGCCGGAATGGCCCCCTTTTAAGAGACCGGCGATTGTAGAGAAGCCCCGCGGCGAGGTCAATTTCCAACCAGCACCGTACTGGCAGAAAGTAATAGATAAAGAAAGAATATAGAGCTCCTCTTAATGCAGTGCTTATAGATGGTGATGTGCTTTTCTGTGGATAAACGGCTGGGCGCGTTTGCACATAAGGCTTACAGCTTTCCATAACCTTCTGCGCAAACGGTGCGTTGACGGTGGATTTACGTTGTGTTTCCTGTGGACTAAATGGGTTGTTATCCACAGGCGTGGTTGACCTTAGCCTATGCACAGGCTTTTCCTATGGGCTCTGGCGCAGTTATCAACAGAGCTTAGGATCGGACGTTTTACGTTGGCCCGGCTTGGATCGCCCGTCGCTTTGCCTATAGAATCAGCCTACTTACTGTGGATAACTGACGCGTCTCAGGGCTACAATGAGCCCCGTTTTAAGCTCGACAGCTTCTAGGAGACCTTGTGTCGGTGGAACTTTGGCAGCAGTGCGTTGACCTCTTGAGAGATGAGCTGCCGGCCCAGCAATTCAACACCTGGATTCGTCCCCTTCAGGTCGAATCAGATGGAGATGAATTGCGGATCTATGCACCGAATCGCTTCGTTCTCGACTGGGTTAACGAGAAGTATCTTTCGCGCCTGCTGGAGCTATTGTCAGAACGCGCATCAGGGCCGGCACCCTCTTTGTCGTTGCTGATAGGCAGCAGGCGAGTCGCTTCTACGCGGCCGACTGCCGGTTCCGCACCGCGTTCTCAGTCGCAAGTTGGCGCTCCTGCGGCTGCTGCACCGCCTCCCGCTTCGTTCACCGAACCAGCAACCGCGGCTTCCGCTGCGCCTGTCGCAGCGCCTAGCTCGCCTTCGCGTCCAGCCGAACGTAACGTACAGGTTGAGGGTGGGCTCAAGCACACCAGCTATCTCAATCGAACCTTTACCTTCGAGAATTTTGTCGAAGGCAAATCCAACCAACTGGCGCGAGCTGCTGCCTGGCAAGTTGCAGACAATCCCAAGCATGGCTACAACCCTTTGTTCCTCTACGGAGGTGTAGGGCTTGGCAAGACTCACCTGATGCATGCGGTCGGCAATCATTTGCTGAAGAAGAACCCTAACGCCAAGGTGGTCTATCTTCATTCTGAGCGGTTTGTCGCGGACATGGTCAAGGCGTTGCAGCTCAACGCGATCAACGAGTTCAAGCGCTTCTATCGATCGGTGGATGCTTTGCTGATCGACGACATTCAGTTCTTCGCAAAAAAGGAACGGTCTCAGGAAGAGTTCTTTCACACGTTCAACGCGTTGCTAGAAGGTGGGCAGCAGGTGATTCTCACCAGTGACCGCTACCCCAAGGAAATTGACGGGCTTGAAGAGCGGTTGAAGTCTCGCTTTGGGTGGGGGCTGACAGTTGCGGTCGAACCGCCAGAACTCGAGACGCGTGTGGCGATCCTGATGAAAAAGGCTGACCAGGCCAACGTCGAGCTTCCCCATGATGCTGCGTTCTTCATTGCGCAGCGCATCCGATCGAATGTTCGCGAGTTGGAAGGTGCGCTGAAACGCGTAATCGCCCACGCCCATTTCATGGGGCGGGACATTACTATCGAGCTGATTCGTGAGTCGCTGAAGGACCTGCTTGCACTGCAAGACAAGTTGGTGAGTGTTGATAACATTCAACGCACCGTCGCGGAATACTACAAAATCAAAATATCCGACCTTCTGTCAAAACGACGCTCGCGTTCGGTCGCAAGACCCCGTCAGGTCGCGATGGCTTTGTCCAAAGAACTTACCAATCATAGCTTGCCGGAAATTGGCGACGCCTTTGGTGGGCGCGATCACACGACCGTGCTGCACGCCTGTCGTAAGATTGCCGAACTTCGCGAATTGGATGCTGATATTCGCGAGGATTACAAAAATTTGCTGCGTACTTTGACAACCTGAACAGACTGCGGCCATTTAATAGGCAAGGGACCAGACCATGCATTTCACTATTCAGCGCGAAGCCTTGTTGAAACCTCTGCAGCTGGTGGCCGGCGTCGTCGAGCGTCGCCAGACCTTACCGGTATTGTCGAACGTATTGCTGGCGGTTCAAGACCATCAGCTGTCGCTGACAGGCACTGATCTAGAGGTAGAGTTGGTTGGCCGTGTCGCCTTGGAGGATGCATCCGAACCCGGCGAAATCACGGTGCCGGCGCGCAAATTGATGGATATCTGCAAAAGCCTTCAGCCTGACGCGCTCATCGATATCCGGCTGGATGATCAGAAGATCGTAATCAAGTCCGGGCGCAGCCGCTTTTCTCTTTCGACCTTGCCAGCCAATGACTTTCCCACCGTTGAGGAAGGTCCTGGCTCGCTGAATTTCAGCGTTAACCAGGGCAAGATGCGTCGTCTCATTGAGCGCAGCAGCTTCGCCATGGCCCAGCAGGATGTGCGTTACTATCTGAACGGTATGCTGATTGAGGTTTCTAGCGGGATGTTGCGTGCAGTCGCGACGGACGGGCATCGTTTGGCGATGTGTTCCATGCAAGCCGGTATCGAACAGCCCGACCGACATCAGGTTATCGTCCCCCGCAAGGGCATCCTTGAGTTGGCAAGGCTACTGACGGATCAGGATGGCGAAGTCAGCATCGTCCTTGGCCAACACCACATTCGAGCCACTACAGGGGAATTCACCTTTACCTCTAAACTCGTTGACGGAAAATTTCCTGACTACGAGCGCGTTCTGCCCCGTGGCGGCGACAAGCTGGTGGTTGGTGAACGTCAGACACTGCGCGAGGCGTTCAGCCGTACGGCCATTCTTTCCAATGAAAAATATCGCGGCATTCGGCTGCAACTGGAAACTGGCCTGTTGAAAATCCAGGCGAATAACCCTGAGCAGGAAGAAGCGGAAGAAGAAGTCGCGGTGGACTATACCGGCGGGGCTTTGGAGATCGGTTTCAACGTCAGCTATTTGCTTGATGTGCTGAGCGTCATGACCACCGATCAGGTCCGGCTAATTCTGTCCGATGCGAATAGTAGTGCTTTGGTTCAGGAATACGATAACGACGACTCGGCTTACGTCGTTATGCCGATGCGCCTGTAATCCACATTGAATGTCCCTTAGCCGCATCTCCGTCACCGGCATACGTAACCTCCAGCCGGTGACGTTAAACCCCTCCCCCCGGATCAACATCCTCTACGGTGATAACGGTAGCGGAAAAACCAGTTTTCTCGAGGCGATCCATCTCCTCGGAATGGCGCGCTCGTTCCGCAGCACGCGTCTGACGCCGGTCATAAGCCACGAGCATTCCAGTTGCACGGTCTTTGGTCAGGTCGAATTGGCTGATGAGCAGTCAGCCGCCCTCGGCATCTCTCGAGATCGCAGCGGCGACGTACGCATCAGAATCAATGGCCAGAGCGTTCGAAGCGCAGCGGAACTCGCTGACACGTTACCGTTGCAGCTGATCAATCCGGACAGTTTTCGCTTGCTCGAAGGTGCACCCAAGCTTCGCCGGCAGTTTCTGGATTGGGGGGTGTTCCACGTGGAACCCCTATTCCTCCATGCTTGGCAGCGCTTGCAGCAGGCCTTGAGGCAACGGAACTCGTGGCTGCGTCATGGTACACTTGACTCCGCGTCTCAGGCGGCTTGGAGCCGCGAGCTTAGCGCTGCGAGTGAGGAAATAGACGGGTACAGGCGGGCCTACATTCAAGCGCTGAAACCAATATTCGAGGTCACCTTGGCCGCGCTTTTGGATCTTCACGGTTTCCAGTTGAGTTATTACCGTGGCTGGGACAAAGGGCGTTCCCTGGCTGAGGTGTTGTCGTTGTCCATCGAACGCGACAGGCTCATGGGGCATACCCAGGCGGGTCCTCAGCGGGCTGACCTCCGATTGCGGGTAGCCAACCATAACGCTGCGGAAACCTTATCTCGTGGCCAGCAGAAACTGGTTGTGTGCGCGTTACGTATTGCGCAGGGCCATTTGGTCAGTGAAGCCAAACGAGGCCAGTGTATTTATCTGGTTGATGACCTACCGTCCGAGTTGGACGATCAGCACCGGCTGGCATTGTGCCGGTTGCTGGAACAACTGAATTGCCAGGTTTTTATCACCTGCGTTGATTCGAACGTATTGCGAGAAGGTTGGCGCCAAGACACGCCAGTCTCAATGTTTCACGTGGAACATGGTGCGATAGCCCAGGACCACGGCCCCTCGGGAGTGAAGGCATGAGCGAAAACCACACGTACGATTCGTCCAGTATCAAGGTCCTCAAGGGCCTTGATGCAGTACGTAAGCGCCCCGGTATGTATATCGGCGATACGGACGACGGCACTGGTCTGCACCATATGGTCTTCGAAGTCGTGGATAACTCGATCGACGAAGCGCTGGCAGGTCATTGCAACGATATATCAATCACCATACATGTTGATGAATCCATCAGCGTTCGTGACAACGGCCGTGGCATTCCAGTAGATATCCACGAAGAAGGTGTATCTGCAGCAGAGGTCATCATGACCGTCCTGCATGCTGGCGGTAAGTTCGACGACAATTCCTATAAGGTTTCCGGCGGTCTGCATGGCGTGGGTGTTTCGGTGGTGAACGCCTTGTCTGAGGAACTGATCCTGACCATTCGCCGCGAAGGAAAGGTATGGGAACAGATCTATCGTCACGGTGTACCGCAAGCGCCGCTCGCTGCAGTTGGTGAAACCGAGGATTCGGGCACCGAAATCCATTTCAAGCCCTCAGCCGAGACCTTTGCGAATATCCACTTCAGCTGGGATATCCTGGCTAAGCGGCTGCGTGAGCTGTCATTTCTGAACTCGGGTGTCGGCATTGTGCTGCGCGATGAGCGCAACGCCAAGGAAGAACTGTTCAAATACGAAGGCGGGCTCAGCGCCTTCGTGGCTTATCTCAACACCAACAAGACGCCAGTCAATGAGGTGTTCCACTTCAATATCCAGCGTGATGATGGCGTTGGTGTCGAAGTGGCGCTTCAGTGGAACGATAGTTTCAACGAAAATCTACTCTGCTTCACCAATAACATCCCTCAGCGCGACGGCGGTACCCATTTGGCGGGCTTTCGTTCGGCGCTAACCCGGAACCTGAATAACTACATTGAGCAGGAGGGGCTGGCCAAGAAGCATAAGGTCGCTACGACTGGCGATGATGCGCGTGAAGGTCTCACGGCGATCATCTCGGTCAAGGTCCCTGACCCGAAGTTCAGTTCGCAGACTAAGGACAAGCTCGTCTCGTCTGAAGTGAAGACCGCCGTCGAGCAGGAGATGGGCAAGCATTTCGCGGATTTCCTGCTCGAGCACCCCAACGAGGCGAAGGCGGTAGTCGGCAAGATGATCGATGCCGCGCGAGCTCGTGAAGCCGCACGCAAGGCGCGCGAGATGACCCGACGCAAGGGTGCTCTGGATATTGCCGGCCTTCCCGGCAAGCTGGCCGACTGCCAGGAGAAGGACCCCGCCCTCTCCGAACTCTACATAGTGGAGGGTGATTCCGCGGGCGGTTCTGCCAAGCAGGGCCGCAACCGCAGGACCCAGGCTATCCTGCCGCTCAAGGGCAAGATCCTCAACGTCGAGAAGGCTCGTTTCGACAAGATGATCTCCTCGCAGGAGGTTGGCACGCTGATCACCGCGCTTGGTTGTGGCATCGGTCGTGACGAGTACAACATCGATAAGTTGCGCTATCACAACATAATCATCATGACCGATGCGGACGTCGACGGCTCTCATATTCGGACGCTGTTGCTGACATTCTTCTTCCGCCAGCTGCCGGAGCTGATCGAGCGCGGCTATATCTACATCGCTCAGCCGCCTTTGTACAAAGTTAAGCGGGGCAAGCAGGAGCAATACATCAAAGACGACGAGGCAATGGACGAGTATTTGACTCAGTCAGCTCTCGAGGACGCAAGTCTGCACGCCAATGAGCATGCGCCTGGTCTGTCAGGTGAAGCGTTGGAACGCCTGGTTAACGATTACCGCACTGTGATGAAGACGCTGCAGCGCCTGTCGCGACTCTATCCACAGGAGCTGACCGAGCACTTCATCTACCTGCCACGCGTGTCGGTTGAACAGCTAGGTGATCATGCGGCAATGCAGGCGTGGTTGGAGCCCTATGCGGCGTTGCTCAAAGGCGTCGAACGCTCTGGGCTTGCGTACAAGGTAAGCTTGCGCGAGGACAAGGAACGCAACGTGTGGCTCCCTGAAGTCGAGATCGTTTCACACGGCCTGGCCAGTTACATCACATTCAACCGCGATTTCTTCGGTAGTAATGACTACAAGACCGTAACGGTGCTCGGGGACAAGCTGAACAGCTTGCTCGAGGAAGGAGCCTACGTTCAGCGCGGCGAGCGCAAGAAGCCGGTGACGACCTTCAAGCAGGCGTTGGACTGGCTGATGACTGAGGGAACCCGTCGTCATAGCGTTCAGCGATACAAAGGTCTCGGTGAGATGAACCCTGACCAGCTCTGGGAGACCACAATGGACCCGGCTGTTCGACGCATGCTTAAGGTAACGATTGAGGATGCGATTGGAGCCGATCAGATATTCAACACGTTGATGGGGGATGCGGTCGAGCCTCGCCGCGACTTCATCGAATCCAACGCGTTGGCTGTTTCCAATTTGGATTTCTAAAATCCGATTCGTGGTTATCAAACCCGGCGCAAGCCGGGTTTTTTGTTCCACGTGAAACATTGCTCCTTGATAGCCTGGCTACATGGCAGTGCAATGTTTATTCAATTTTCACAATCCCCCTCCTCCCCGTAAGCTCAACACCATCAAGAGTTCAGCTTCCCGTCCCTATGGAGGGACCAGATTATTACGGGGTCTCTAATGCTCGACAGCAATTTGAAAGCGCAACTGAAAACCTATCTGGAAAAGGTCACCCAGCCGTTCGAGATCGTTGCATCCCTCGATGATGGCGCCAAATCCCAGGAAACGCTCGCCATGCTGGAAGACATTACCAGCCTGAGCGACAAGATCACCCTGCGCACCGACGGCAACGACGTCCGCAAACCTTCATTTGCGCTCAACCGTATCGGTGGCAACATCAGCCTGCGTTTCGCCGGCATCCCGCTGGGCCACGAGTTCACCTCGCTGGTGCTGGCCCTGCTGCAGGTCGGTGGTCATCCGTCCAAGACCGCACCTGAAGTCATCGAGCAGATCAAGAACCTCGACGGCGAATACAACTTCGAAACCTATTTCTCGCTGTCCTGCCAGAACTGCCCGGACGTGGTCCAGGCGCTTAACCTCATGGCTGTGCTCAACCCGAACATCCGCCACGTGGCCATCGACGGTGCCCTGTTTCAGGAAGAAGTCACCATTCGCCAGGTCATGTCCGTGCCTAGCATCTACCTCAACGGTGAATTGTTCGGTCAGGGCCGCATGGGCGAAGAAGAAATCCTCGCCAAGCTCGATACCGGCGCCTCGGCGCGCGATGCCGAGAAGCTCAGCGCCAAGGACGCCTTCGACGTGCTCGTCGTCGGTGGTGGCCCAGCCGGCGCTGCAGCGGCCATCTATGCGGCGCGCAAGGGCATCCGTACCGGTGTCGCAGCCGAGCGTTTCGGTGGTCAGGTGCTCGACACCATGGCCATCGAGAACTTCATTTCGGTCAACGAGACCGAAGGCCCGAAGCTGGCCCGAGCACTGGAAAACCATGTGCGCGAATACGACGTCGATATCATGAACCTGCAGCGCGCCGCCCAGCTCATCCCTGGCTCCGATGGAGGCCTGCACGAGATCAAGCTGGAGAATGGTGGCTCGCTGAAGGCCAAGACGCTGATCCTCGCCACCGGTGCGCGCTGGCGCGAAATGAACGTGCCGGGCGAGCAGGAATACCGCGGCCGTGGCGTCGCCTATTGCCCGCACTGCGATGGCCCGTTGTTCAAGGGCAAACGCGTGGCGGTCATTGGTGGTGGCAACTCCGGCGTGGAAGCGGCCATCGACCTGGCCGGTATCGTGGCTCAGGTCACCTTGATCGAATTCGACAGCCAGCTGCGTGCCGATGCTGTGTTGCAGAAGAAGCTGCACAGCCTGCCCAACGTCACCGTGATCACCAGCGCACTGACCAGCGAAGTCACTGGCGATGGCAAGAAGGTCACCGGGCTGACCTACAAGGACCGCAACTCCAGCGAATTCCATGAGCTGGAGCTTGATGGCATCTTCGTACAGATCGGTCTGCTGCCGAACTCCGACTGGCTGAAGGGTACGGTAGAGCTGACGTCGCGCGGCGAGATCATCGTCGATGCGCGTGGCGAGACATCGCTGCCGGGTATCTTCGCCGCTGGTGACGTTACAACCGTGCCGTACAAGCAGATCGTCATTGCTGTTGGCGAGGGCGCCAAGGCCTCGCTGAGTGCCTTCGATCACCTGATCCGCAGCTCTGTCGAAGACTGAGCGTCGAGGTAAAAAGAAAGGGGAGCAGACCAAGGTCTGCTCCCCTTTTTATTTGCACGTGTGTGAATCAGACGTTGCGCTCGAGCTCTGCCACGGTCGCATTGATCCAGTCTTCGGCGCGCTGATTGAGCTCAGCTGCTGCACGAGGACCTTCGCTCTCAGCGTGCATCGCTGGGCCGATGACAACCTGGATGGTCCCCGGCCGTTTACCCCATCCCGACTTCGGCCAGAACGTACCGGCATTGTGCGCTACCGGTAAGATCGGGAGTTTGGCGTTGACTGCCAAGGCAGCACCGCTGCGCGAGAACTTGCCAACCTGCCCGACAGGAACGCGCGTCCCCTCTGGAAATATCAGCACCCAGGCGCCTTGCTCTAGACGCTCCAGTCCCTGTTTAGCAACTTGGCGCAATGCCTCTTTGGGGTTCTCACGGTCAATCGCAATCGGCTTGAGCAACCGAATCGCCCATCCAAAAAACGGGACGTTGAGCAATTCACGTTTGAGCACCTGGCTCAACGGCTCGAAGTAGGCCGAAAGAAAAAACGTTTCCCAGGTGCTCTGGTGTTTGGAAAGAATCACGCAGGGCTTTTCCGGAATGTTCTCCGCACCCCTCACCTCATAGCGCAACCCGATGATGGTTTGGGCTAACCATACGGCGCTGCGACACCAGGTCTGGACCACGAACCGGTAGCGCGTGCGGAACGACATGAAGGGTGCGAAAACCAGACTGACCAAACACCAGGCGAAGGCCGTGAACGACAGCAGCAAGTAGAACAACAGGATGCGTATCGGCAGCAAAACGTTCATCGTTTGGCTCCCAACAGATGATCGACCACAGCTGCCAAGTCATCGAAAACCTGAGTGCCGGTTGGTAGCGGACCTTTTGCAGTCTTCGAGCCCTTTCCGGTGCGAACCAGGTAAGGAATGCCGCCGAGGCGCATCCCTGCATGCAGATCGCGCTGGCTGTCGCCCACCACAGGGACACCTGTGAGGCTTTCAAGATGAAAGTGCTCGGCGATCTGCTCGAACAACCCGGGCAGTGGCTTGCGGCAATCACAGCCTTCGTCGGGGCCATGCGGGCAATGCACGATCAGATCGACGCGACCGCCCTCTTCCATCACCAGTTGCTGCATTTTGAAATGCATGTCGCCGAGTGTGGTGGCGTCGAACAGGCCGCGGGCAAGGCCGGATTGGTTGGTGGCAACTGCCACCGTCCAGCCAGCGTTGCATAGCCGTGCGATCGCCTTGATCGAGCCCGGGATCGGAATCCATTCTTCCAGGCTCTTCACGTAGGCGTCGGAATCCTCGTTGATCACGCCGTCGCGATCCAGCACGATCAGCTTCACCGGCTTAGCCAAGTGCGGAAATATCGGCAACGCCAAGGAACAATCCTCTCAACCGGGCAAGCAAGGCATAGCGGTTGGCGCGAACCGAAGCGTCTTCGGCGTTGACCAATACCGCCTCGAAAAAGGCATCCACCGGACCGCGCAGGTGCGCCAGACGCTCGAGCGCCTCGCGATACTGACGATCCGCAGCCAGGGGCTGCACGGCTTGTTCGGCCTGCTGCAGCGCAGAATACAAAGAGAACTCGGTGGCATTGTCGAAGTAACGAGGCTCGACGGTTTCCGGTAGCTTTGCTTCGAACTTGCTCAGCAGATTCGAGACGCGCTTGTTCGCAGCCGCCAAGGCTTCGGCTTCCGGCAGATTGCGGAACGCCTGTACGGCTTGCACGCGCTGATCGAAGTCCAAAGCTGAACCCGGCTGTACGGCACGAACCGATAGATAGGACGCCACCTCGACGCCCTCGTCTTCGTACCGCGCACGCAGGCGATCAAAAATGAAATCGAGGATCTGATCGGCCAAGCCTTCAGTCTTGACCTGACCTCCGAACTGGTTAATGGAGAAGCGCACGGCAGCAACCAGATCTAGATCCAGACGCTTTTCGATCAGGATGCGCAGAATGCCCAAGGCCGCGCGGCGAAGCGCGTAGGGATCCTTGCTACCGGTGGGAAGCATGCCAATGCCGAAGATGCCCACCAGCGTATCCAGCTTGTCCGCCACCGCCAGGATGGCACCTGTGTGGGTCACCGGCAGCTCTGCACCCGCACCGCGGGGCATGTACTGCTCATTCAATGCCAGCGCGACGTCAGTGGGTTCACCATCGTTGACGGCGTAGTAATAACCCGCAATTCCCTGCATTTCCGGGAATTCGCTGACCATCTCGGTGGCCAGGTCGCATTTGCTCAGCAGGCCCGCGCGCGCCGCCCACTGGGCATTGCCTTCGGTGCGTTCGGCAATGAATGCGGCCAGCCTGGAGACGCGCACCGCCTTGTCGTACACAGTCCCAAGCTGAGCCTGGAAGACTACGTTCTTCAAGCGCTCATTGAAGCTGTCGAGCTTCTGTTTCTTGTCCTGCTTGAAGAAAAACTCGGCGTCGGTGAGGCGAGGACGCACCACTTTCTCGTTACCCGCAACGATCTGAGCCGGATCCTTGGATTCAATGTTGGCAACTGTGATGAAGCGCGGAAGCAGCTTGCCGTTGGCGTCCAGCAGGCAGAAGTACTTCTGGTTGTCCTGCATGGTCGTGATCAACGCTTCCTGTGGTACTTCAAGGAAGCGTTCTTCGAACGAACACACCAGCGGTACAGGCCATTCGACCAGCGCGGTCACTTCGTCCAACAGCGCTGGCGGCACGATAGCACTGCCGTTCTGCTCGCTGGCGAGCTGCTCGACACGCTTGGCGATCAGCTCGCGGCGTTCGGCAAAATCGGCAATGACATGAGCGCCGCGCAAATCTTCCAGATAGCTTGTCGGCTTGGAAATGCGAACTGGGCTCGGGCTATGGAACCGGTGGCCACGCGATTCGCGACCGGCGCGTTGAGTCAGGATGGTGCAGTCAACGACCTGATCACCGAATAGCATGACCAGCCACTGGGTTGGCCGGACGAATTCTTCCTTGCGAGCGGCCCAGCGCATGCGCTTCGGAATTGGCAGCTCGTTAAGCGATGTCTCGACGATAGCGGGCAGCAGCTCAGCAGTCGCCTGGCCAGGTATCGAGCGGCTGTATCGGAGTTTGGGGCCGCTGCGGTCGACTTCGGCGAGGTCCACGCCGCACTTGCGCGCAAAGCCCAGGGCGGCCTGAGTCGGTTCGCCTTCGGCGTCGAACGCCGCCTGCAGCGGCGGCCCGTCGAGGTTGATGCTGCGATCAGGCTGCTCGGTGTCGAGCTGCTCGATCAGTACTGCGAGACGTCGGGGTGCGGCAAACGCCTGTACCCGGCCATGCTTGAGACCAGCGTCCTTCAAGCCTTTCTCGATGCCCGTGCGAAACGCGTCGGACAACTTGCCCAAGGCCTTGGGCGGCAGCTCTTCGGTGCCGAGCTCGACCAGGAAATCCAGTGCACTCATTCTGCAGCCTCCAGCTTGGCCAGTACTTCGTCACGCAGGTCCGGGGTGGCCATGGGGAAGCCGAGTTTGGCGCGTGCCTGCAAATAGCTCTGCGCCACCGAGCGAGCCAGTGCCCGCACGCGCAGGATGTACTGCTGCCGCGCAGTCACCGAGATGGCCCGGCGAGCATCCAGCAGGTTGAAGGTATGCGAGGCCTTCAGCACCATTTCATAGGTGGGTAACGGCAGCTCCAGTTCGATCAACCGGTTAGCTTCCGATTCATAGAAGTCGAAGAGTTCGAACAGCTTGTCGACGTTGGCGTGTTCGAAGTTATAGGTGGACTGCTCCACCTCGTTCTGATGGAACACATCGCCATAGGTGACGGTGCCGAACGGGCCGTCCGTCCAGATCAGGTCGTAGACTGAGTCGACGCCCTGCAGATACATCGCGAGTCGCTCGAGACCGTAGGTGATTTCGCCGGTAACGGGATAGCACTCGATGCCGCCGACCTGCTGGAAGTAGGTGAACTGGGTGACTTCCATACCATTGAGCCAGACCTCCCAGCCGAGCCCCCAGGCGCCCAGCGTAGGCGATTCCCAGTTGTCTTCGACGAAGCGCACATCGTGTACTGAGGTGTCGACGCCAATGCGACGCAGCGACTCCAGATACAGGTCCTGGATGTTGTCCGGGTTGGGCTTGAGCACGACCTGAAACTGGTAGTAGTGCTGCAGACGGTTGGGGTTCTCGCCATAACGACCATCGGCAGGGCGACGCGAAGGCTGGACATAGGCTGCGTTCCAGGTTTCAGGACCGACAGCGCGCAAGAATGTGGCGGTGTGGAAGGTGCCGGCGCCCATTTCCATATCGTAGGGTTGCAGAACAACGCAACCCTGCTCTGCCCAATAGCTTTGCAGGGCGAGGATCAGGTCTTGGAAGGTGCGCACGGCAGGCGTAGGCTGGGTCAAAATTTCACCTGTGCTGGCTTCGACAGAAAGCCTCGGAGTATACCCGATAACGGCTCGAACCCGTGGAGACACGTGCTCTACGGCGTAGCGCCAGTCGAACTTCCGATCTGCTTTTCGCCGCGTTCAAGGATCTGAAAACATGCCGCGTTGCGCCTGGTGCAGTGACGACCCGTTATACATCGACTACCACGATAGCGAGTGGGGTGTTCCCACCCGTGATCCTCAAGTCCTCTTCGAATTTCTCATTCTTGAAGGCGCACAGGCGGGACTGTCCTGGATCACGGTATTGCGCAAGCGAGAGCGTTATCGCCAGGTGTTGTTCGGCTTCGATCCGAAGCGTCTGGCACAGATGACCGATGCCGAGATCGACGAACGCATGCTCGACGCCGGCATCATCCGCAACCGTCGAAAACTCGAAGCCGCACGGCGCAATGCCCAGCTCTGGCTCGAGTTGGAAGACCCGGCGGGTTGGTTATGGTCCTTCGTTGGGGGCGAGCCGAAGATCAACCATTTCGAGTCGATCAACCAGGTGCCTGCGGTGACCGCCGAAGCCGAGGCCATGAGCCGTGCGTTGAAGAAGGCCGGGTTCGGCTTTGTCGGCCCGACCATCTGTTACGCCTATATGCAGGCGTGCGGCATGGTCATGGACCACACCACTGACTGTGATCGTTATCCCGCTCTGGCGCGTGTACCGGCCAGCGCCTAAACGGCTGTGACGCCTTAGGGGTAGCCAATCGCGCTAAGCAGTTACACTAGCGTCTTTGATTTTTCGGGAGAGATCCTTGGACAAGCTCAAAGGTGCGCTGGTGGTTGGCTTTCTGCGCCTGTTCGCCCTACTCCCCTGGCGCGCAGTTCAGGGGTCGGGTCGCTTCATTGGCTGGCTGATGTGGAAGCTGCCCAATCGGTCTCGCGAAGTCGCCCGGATCAATCTTTCCAAATGTTTTCCAGAACTCGATGCTGTCGAGCGCGAGCGCTTGCTCGGACAGAGCCTGCAGCAGATCGGCATGGCGTTCACTGAGAGTGCCTGCGCCTGGATCTGGCCAGCAGACAAGACGCTGCGGCTGGTCAAGGAAGTCGAGGGGCTGGAAGTGCTGGAGCAAGCGTTGGCTTCAGGCAAGGGAGTCGTAGGTATCACCAGCCACCTGGGCAACTGGGAAGTCCTCAATCACTTTTATTGCGCCCAATGCAAACCGATCATTTTCTATCGCCCGCCGAAGCTCAAGGCGGTCGATGATCTCCTGCAGCGCCAGCGTGTCCAGCTGGGCAACAAGGTCGCGCCCTCGACCCGAGAGGGCATCATCAGCGTCATCAAGGAAGTCCGAAAGGGCGGCGCCGTGGGCATACCCGCGGATCCGGAACCCAGCGAGGGCGCCGGCGTTTTCGTGCCGTTCCTTGGCACACAAGCACTGACGAGCAAGTTCGTGCCTGGCATGCTGACGGGCGGCAAAGCGGTAGGCGTGTTCCTTCACGCGTTGCGCTTGGATGATGGTTCGGGCTACAAGGTCATTCTCGAGGCAGCACCTCCAGCCATGTACGACGAGGAGGTCGAGGTCGCGGTGGCAGCCATGAGCGGCGTCATCGAGCGATACGTGCGGACCTGGCCAAGCCAGTACATGTGGACGATGAAACGCTTCAAAAAGCGGCCAGCCGGCGAAAAACGCTGGTACTAACGACAGCTCACCCAGTAAAGGGACTTCCATGGGAAACCCGAATCAGCGGCAGCATCCACGCGCACCCATGAAGTGCCGTATCCGCATTACCCACGAGTCATTTGGCGAGGTGTTCGCGCACACCCGCGATCTCTCGGATGGCGGCGTCTACGTCAAACATCCGCAACTGATCGAGTTGCAGCCGGGCATGACGGTCAGTGGGCAGGTGCAGGATCTCCCCATTCCCGCCCCTGTGCTGCAGATGGAAGTGATGCGTGTCGATGCTGAGGGTGTTGGCTTGCGCTTCGTCCAGCCCGATTAATAGAAGCTCGGCGGGGTGTGCGACCGGCTGGCGCTAGCTGCCGGCCTGTTTGTTCAGCTTGCGTAGAAACACATCCATTTCCTTCTCGGCCTGCTTGTCACCGTGTGCTTGCGCCGCGAGCAGGCCTTGTTCCCAGGCGCGCCTCGCGCCGTCGAGATCCCCACTAGCCTTTAATGCCTTGCCGAGCAGCTTCCAAGCGGCAGAGTATTTCGGATCCTGTTCGACGCAGCGTTGTAAATGAACCGCCGCTTCAGCTGCGTCCCCAAGATCCAGGTAGCCCTTGCCAAGCCCGAAGCGCAACATCGGATTGTCCATGCCCTTGGCAAGCATCTTTTGCAGCGATTCGATCATTGCGTTCCCCTGGGAAATCTTTCCTAAAACAGCCGGTGAAGCAGTGACGTACTCTGACCACTAGCTTAGCTCGCCTGGGTTACCGCACTGAGAAACTCCTGAGTGCGGGTCTCCTGAGGGTTGCCGAACAGCTCGTCCGGCGTGCCCTGTTCGTGGATCCTGCCTTCATTGAAAAAGCATACCCGGTCAGCGAATTCCCGAGCGAAGCCCATCTGATGGGTCACCATCAGCATGGTCAGACTGTGCGCATCGCCCAGTCTGCGGATGACATTGAGCACTTCGCCGCAGAGCTCCGGATCCAGCGCAGAGGTCACCTCGTCGAACAGCATCACCTTGGGCCGCATCGCCAACGCTCGGGCAATGGCTACCCGCTGTTGCTGACCACCTGACAGTTGCGAGGGATAGTGCTCAAGTTTGCCTTCCAGCCCCACCATCGCCAGCAATTCCTCGGCGCGCTCGCGAGCTTCCTTCTTCGACAGACCGAGCACCTGCACCGGTGCTTCCATCACGTTCTGCCGGGTACTCATGTGCGGAAACAGGTTGAAGCTCTGGAATACCATGCCCACCTTGCCGCGGACCCGACGCAGATGCCGCGCGTTGGCGCGGACCAGATTGCCACTGGCATTCGGCATGTGAGTCAAGGGTTCGTCATCGACCATGATTACGCCTTCGTCGATGTCCTCCAGAGTCATCAATGCACGTAGCAGCGTGGATTTTCCGGAGCCGCTGGGGCCGATGATGGCGACCTTCTCACCCGTTCGGACATTCAGGTCGAGATGGTTGAGCACGGTCAGGTCTCCGAAGTGTTTGCTCACGTCGCGAAACTGCACCATCAGTTCCGGCTCGTTGGCAGGGCTGGTTGAGTTCTGGGTTTCGCCGGCAGGCGTCGATGCGTTCATCGGGCTAGCTCCATACGGTTTTCCAGTCGGCGTACGAACCAGGCGAGGCCGAGGCTGAGAATAAGAAAGAACAGGCCGACCATGGTGATCGGTTCCAGATAACGAAAGTGCTCCGAGCCGATGTTCTTGGCCCGCTGCATGATTTCCACCACGGTGATGGCCGAGAGCACGGGCGTGTCCTTGAGCATCGAGATCATGTAATTGCCCAGTGCTGGCAGAATCGGTCGCAGCGCCTGTGGCAGGATCACCTTGCGATAGGCATTGAGCGGCTTCATGTTCAGCGCCGTCACCGCTTCCCACTGAGCGCGAGGTACGGCATCGAGCCCCGCGCGGTAGACCTCCGCCGTGTAGCAGGCGTAATGCAGCGCGATGCCGATGATGCCCGCCTGCAAAGCGCTCAGATTGAAACCATAATTTGGCAGGACGAAAAACAGGAAGTACACCTGAATCAACAGCGGTGTGCTGCGGATGAACTCGATCAAGCCAGTCATCGGCCAGGACAGCCAGCGATGCCGGCTGCGGCGTCCCACCGCGAGGAACAGGCCCAGCACGATGGCGATGGAAAACCCGGCGATGGTAATGCCGATGGTTTTCAGTGAGGCGTCGAGCAATCTGGGCAGGATTTCCCAGGCGAACTCCCAATCGAAGAAATTCATGACATGCCTCCCCGCATACGGCCGCGCGCCAGGCGCCGCTCAAGGGTGCGCATGGAGAAGTTGATGATTTGAGCGAGAACGAAGTACATCACCAGCGCCAGGCCGAAAATTTCAAGGGTCATCAAGGTTGCCTGGTCCAGCTGACGCGCACGGAACGCCAGATCGGACAGCGTGATCAGCGACACCAGCGAGGTGTTTTTCAGCAACTCGATCAGCAGGTTGGTGCCTGGCGGGATCGCCGCCAACAGCGCTTGCGGCAGGATGACCCGGCGCAGACGCTGCCCAGCGGTCATGTTCAGTGCCTGGCAGGCCTCGTACTGCCCTTCGTGCACCGACCGTATAGCACCGCGCAGCACTTCTGCCCCGTAGGAGCCGATGTTCAGGCCCAGGCCGATGACCGCAACATTGAAAGCGCTCATGGAAACATTAAAAGGTGGCATCGGCAGGACGAAGTAGAGCCAGAACAGCTGCACCAGCAGCGAACTGCCGCGGAACACTTCGATGTAGACGATGGCCAGCCAGCGCAACGGCTTGATCGGCGACAGTCGGCCCAGCGCGCCGATCAGCGCGGCGACTATGGCCAGCAGGGAGCCAAAAAAGGTGATTTGCACGGTCACCCAGGCCCCTTGCAGCATGAGGGGGAGTAGTTCGTTCATCGTGGATATCCGGTTAGCGGCGCGGCGATAGGAGCAGGTCGCCCGTCAGGCTTGGCTGCGTGGGAGGACCGATCGTGGCACCGGGTAGCGTTACGCGACGGGCAACAGGCCAGTCGAAAGCGGTCGCATCGCAGTGCTGCGACGGAGCCGGAGAGAAGGGGTAGAGCTATCGGAAGGCTATTCACGTGGGAGCCCGGCAGGGCTCAAAAAGCCCGCGCCGGTTCCTTGTTCATGCGCCATTGGATCAGGCGCTGCAGAGTTCCTCAGCGGTTTTTTTGGTGACGTTCGAGCGGTCAAAGCCAAAGGGTTCGACGGTTTTCAGATGATCATCGCTGCCAAGCCATTTCTTCAGCTCCGCGTTGACGGCGTCACGCAGCGCCTTGTCTTCTGGACGGAACGCCAGCGCGCCGTAACCGGTGTTGGCCGGATCGTCCTTGAAGTCATCCGTGGCCTCGACCTGATCCCCGGCTTTCTCGGCCAGGCCTCTCATGGTCAGCTGCGTGCCCACTGCTGCGTCGGCGCGACCGGTGCGCACAGCCTGCAGTTGCGAGGTGGTGTCTGGGACCTGAACGATCTGCGAATCCTTGATACCGGCCTTGCGCGCGTAGTTGAGGTTGACCGTGCCGGACATGATGGCCAGCTTGATCGACTCATCCTTGGCGATATCTTCGTAGCTCTGCAGTTGCTTGGGGTTGCCGGCCTTGACCAGCAGGGTGTCCTGCAGCTGATAGTGCGGATCGGTAAACAGTACCTGCTTGCAGCGCTCTGGGGTGATGTACATGCCAGCGGCGATCAGGTCGAACCGGCTGGCACGAAGACCCGGGATCAGCGAGCCCCATTCGGTCAGCACTGGTTTGATGGTTTCGATACCCATCTTCTGAAAAATCTTCTCGACGATTTCCGGGGATTCGCCGGTCACGCTGCCATCAGTGGCGGTGTAGGCGAACGGGGTTTCGTTGGCATAGCCGATCCGGACGCTGCTCTTTGCCTTGATGTCGTCGAGGGTATCGGCCTGGGCCAGGCCGCCGAGGGAAAAGCCGGTCAGTACGGCTGTGGCCAGCAAAAGCTTGCCGAAATGGAAAGGACGTGCGCGATTCATCGTGAATTCTCCTGTGCTTTTTATCGTTCGCCGGCAACAGAACCAGCAGTTTGGAGGGCAGCTTCAAGAGCATCAGGACAGGGCATTCCCTGCCTCGACGCGACGTTGGACTTCTTTTTCTATATGGGGTGCGCCGCGTTTCGCTGTCCGAGCATAGCAAAAGCGGTTTTCCCCAAAGGATTGCACTAGGACAATTGCATGACATTGCGCTTCAGCTGATCCTGTCGGCTCGACAGAGGTGGAACGTCATGCACAACTGGAAACAGGCCTTGCTGGCTGCCCATGGCGGCGGATCGAAATACAAGCTGCTGGTCACGGCCATCGCAACCGACATTGAACAGGGCGATCTCATCGACGGTCAGCGGCTGCCAACCCAACGCTTGCTGGCCGAGCAGCTGGGCATCAGCGTGCAAACGGTGACTAACGCCTACAAGGAACTGGAGCGCCAGGGCTGGGTGCGCTGCGAGGTCGGACGCGGCAGCTTCGTTAGCCGGCGCATCAGCGAGCGGGTCGCCACCTCCATGCTCGACCGCGGCGAACAATCGCTGCTCGACTTTTCCACGGCACGCATCGTTCGCAGCGAACGTCATGACCGCTACTGGCGGCAGACCTGCGCAGAACTGGCCGCCGAGCACGAGCAGCCGTGGATCCATGCCTGCCGGCCAATCGCCGGATTCGAACATCACCGCGAGGCCGGCGTGCAGTGGCTTGCCGGGTTGGGGCTGGGCGTTGAACCGCAGGACCTGCTCCTGACCAATGGCGCTTCTCAGGCGATCTTCCTCGCCCTTGCCTCGCTGGCGGGACCTGACGATCTGGTGCTCTGTGAAAGCTGTACGGATCACGGTGTGATTGGTACCGCTCAGGTGCTCGGCTTCAAACTCCAGGGTATCGAGGCGGATTGCGACGGTCTCGATCCGGAGCATTTCGAGGATATCTGCGCCAACGAGCGGGTCACCGCGCTGGTCTGCACGCCGAACCTGAATAACCCCACCAGCAGTTTGATGCCCTACTCACGTCGTCGCGAGATTGCCGACATCGCGCGCCGTTATGGTGTTTACGTGATCGAGGACGACGTATACGGCCCTTTGCTCGGCGATGACCGAGCGGCCCCACCGCTCAGTCACTACCTGCCGGAGTTGTCGTTTTATTGCACCAGCCTGACCAAGTCGGTGCTGACCGGCTTGCGCCTCGGCTACCTGGCGATGCCTCGGCGGTTGGCGTTGCGTACCGAGAGCATCTTCAGGGTCAACAGCTGGATGGCAGCCCCGTTGCTGGGTGAGATCGCGACGCGCTGGATCGAGCGCGGCCGTGCCAGGGAGCTGGTGAGCTTGCAGCGCGAGCTGATCGCTGCCCGACAGGCTGCGGTGACCGCCGAGCTGGGTGATTATCTGCGCGGCAGCCATCCTGCCTCGCTCAGTGCCTGGCTAGATGTGCCCGAACACTGGGATCTCGACGCCCTGCAGCATGAGTTGCGAGCGCGTGGGATCGCGCTGACGCTGCCTGATCCCTTTCTTCCCCCTGGCAGCTCGCGGCCCAGGGCAATGCGCTTGTGTATCGGCGCTGAATGCAGTGACCAGCGCTTGCGCACGGGGCTGGCAAGCATACGAGACGTGTTCGAGCAGTACCCGGAAATCCACGAGTTTCGCGGTGCTCGCTAGCCCGTCGGGTTAGATCGCAGCGAATTGAAAAGCATCGAATTCTTCGGCTACACGGGTTCCCATGTGATGCACGCGTCCGGCGTTCCGACCGGCGCGCTACCCTCCAGCCTGAAATGACACTAGAATGCGCGCCGCTCGGGCCATGTCGGCACGGCAATGGGTTCCCTAACCCCATCACTTCAAAAAGGAAATGCCATGTTGCAGCTCCCTTCATCGGTTCGCCGCGCCACTTTGGCCGGTCTGATCGCGTTTCACATCCTCATCATCATCGCCAGCAACTATCTGGTGCAGTTGCCGATCACTTTGTTCGGCTGGCACACCACCTGGGGCGCGTTCAGTTTTCCGTTCATCTTTCTCGCCACTGACCTGACCGTGCGTCTACTCGGCAAAGGCCCGGCGCGCCGGGTCATCGCGCAGGTGATGGTTCCGGCGCTGGTCGCTTCCTACGTGGTCTCGGTGCTGTTTCACCAGGGTGCGTTCGCTGGGTTCTCGGCCCTGGGCGAGTTCAATCTGTTCGTGTTCCGCATTGCGGTGGCCAGCTTCCTCGCCTATGCGTTCGGCCAGATCCTCGACATCCAGGTATTCGACCGGCTGCGCCGCTTGCGCCAGTGGTGGATCGCGCCGAGCGCTTCGACCATCTTCGGCAACCTGCTGGACACCTTTCTGTTCTTCTCCATTGCCTTCTGGCACAGCGACGACCCGTTCATGGCGGCGAACTGGGTGGAGATTGCCAGCGTCGATTACGTCATCAAGCTGATCATCAGCCTGGCGTTGTTCGTTCCGCTCTACGGCATGCTGCTGAACGCGATCGTGCGTCTGCTGCCCGGTCAGCGGACTGTGACGGCATAAGGGTGACCTGCCACCGCTCGGCCTGTGAGCACAGGCCGAGCGAGCCGCTCATCAGAAACGGGTCGTCAGAAGAAGGTAAGCCCCGCCTGGAACAGCCGCTCCACGTCGCGGATATGCTTCTTGTCGACAAGAAACAGGATCACGTGATCGCCTGATTCGATGACCGTATTGTCATGGGCGATCAGCACCTCTTCGTCACGGATCACGGCGCCGATGGTGGTGCCGGGCGGCAATGCGATCTTGCCGATAGCCCGGCCAACCACCTTGCTGGAACGAGAGTCACCGTGGGCGATCACCTCGATCGCCTCGGCAGCACCGCGGCGCAAAGAGTGTGCGCTGACGATATCGCCGCGGCGCACGTGGGTCAGCAAGGTGCCGATGGTGGCCAGCTGCGGGCTGATGGCGATATCGATCTCGCCGCCCTGGACCAGATCGACGTAGGCCGGGTTGTTGATGATGCACATCACCTTACGCGCGCCGAGACGCTTGGCCAGCAGCGACGACATGATGTTCGCTTCATCGTCGTTAGTCAGGGCCAGGAAGACGTCGGCATCGTTGATGTTCTCCTCCACCAGCAGGTCGCGATCGGAAGCGCTGCCTTGCAGGATGATGGTGCTGTCCAGCGTGTCGGAGAGGTAGCGGCAGCGCGCCGGGTTCATTTCGATGATCTTGACTTGATAGCGGCTTTCGATGGCCTCGGCTAGGCGCTCCCCAATGTGGCCGCCGCCAGCGATGACGATGCGTTTGTAGTTGTCGTCCAGGCGGCGCATCTCGCTCATCACCGCGCGGATGTGGCCGCGCGCCGCGATGAAGAACACCTCGTCATCAGCTTCGATGACCGTATCGCCTTGCGGCAGGATCGCCTGGTTGCGACGGAAGATCGCGGCCACACGCGTGTCGACGTTGGGCATGTGTTTGCGGATCTGGCGCAGCTCCTGCCCCACCAGCGGTCCACCGTAGTAGGCCCGCACCGCGACCAGCTGTGCCTTGCCACCCGCGAAGTCGATCACCTGCAGCGAGCCAGGGTGCTCGATCAGACGCTTGATGTAGTTGGTCACCACCTGTTCGGGGCTGATCAGCACGTCGACCGGAATCGCCTCGTTACTGAACAGGCCGGAGCGGGTGAGATACACCGATTCCCGCACGCGGGCGATCTTGGTCGGTGTGTGGAACAGCGTATAGGCGACCTGGCAGGCGACCATGTTGGTTTCGTCGCTGTTGGTTACGGCGACCAGCATGTCGGCGTCGTCCGCACCCGCCTGGCGTAACACCGTCGGGAATGAACCGCGGCCTACCACGGTGCGGATGTCCAGCCGATCGCCGAGATCACGCAGGCGATCAGCGTCGGTGTCGACCACGGTGATGTCGTTGGCTTCGCTGGCGAGATTTTCGGCAAGCGTACCGCCCACCTGCCCTGCGCCGAGAATAATGATCTTCACGCGATCGCTCCTGAAAGGCGGCTTGTAACCGCCACAGCATGGGGTGGCCGAGACATTGGCGTCTGGCCCACCTTAGGATTGTCGGCCATTGGGTTGGGCCGCGACTTTTATCAATTTGGCGTAGTAGAAGCCGTCGTGGCCATTGTCCTGAGGCAACAGCTGACGTCCATGCGTCTGTTCGACGCCGAAACCCTTGGGCAGGTCCAATTCACGGGCGCCGGTCGTGCGCGCCAGGAAGGCTTCGATCACCTCGCGGTTTTCGGTTGGCAGCACCGAACAGGTGGCGTACAGCAGCACCCCGCCCACTGCCAGGGTTGGCCACAGCGCGTCGAGCATCTCGCCCTGCAGCGTGGCCAGCGGCGCGATGTCATCGGCCTGGCGCGCCAGCTTGATGTCCGGATGGCGACGGATCACACCGGTGGCCGAACACGGCGCGTCGAGCAGGATCCGCTGGAACAGTTGGCCGTCCCACCAGACCTCGGTGGCGCGGGCATCGGCAGCCACCAGTTTGGCGTCGAGCTGCAAGCGGTTGAAGTTTTCCTGCACACGCTGCAATCGTTTCGGCTCAAGGTCCAGGGCGATGACTTCAGCCAAGGCAGGCTCGTGTTCGAGGATGTGGCAGGTCTTGCCGCCCGGGGCGCAGCAGGCATCCAACACGCGTTGACCGGGGGCCAGATCGAGCAGGCCGGCGGCCAGCTGCGCCGCTTCGTCCTGCACGCTGATGCGGCCTTCGGCAAAGCCTGGCAGCTGAGTGACGTCGCAGGCCGCGGTGAGTCGGATGCCGTCTCTGCTGTGGCTGCAGGGAAAGGCCTCGATGCCGGCTTCCTGCAGTTCCGCGAGATAGGTGTCGCGCTCGACCTGGCGATGGTTGACCCGCAGCATCATCGGGGGATGCAGGTTGTTCGCCGTGCAGATTGCTTCCCAGTGCTCAGGCCAATGCGCCTTGAGCGATTTCTGCAGCCAGCGCGGGTGGGCGAAGCGAATCACCGGATCGCGTTCGAGCTCGGCGAACAGCGCTTCGCCGTCACGCTGGGCATTGCGCAGCACCGCGTTGAGCAAGCCTTTCGCCCAGGGCTTCTTCAGCTTCTCTGCGCAACCAACGGTTTCGCCAATGGCGGCATGTGGCGGAATCCGGGTGTAGAACAGCTGGTACAGGCCGACTAGCAGCAAGGCTTCGACATCGCGGTCCGCTGCCTTGAACGGTTTCTGCAACAAGCGGTCAGCGAGGCCTGACAGGCGCGGCTGCCAGCGGGCGGTGCCAAATGCCAGTTCCTGGGTCAGGCCGCGGTCACGCGCGTCGACCTTACCCAATACATCCGGCAGGCTGCTGTTCAGCGAGGCCTTGCCGGACAGCACGACCGCTAGCGCGCGTGCTGCGGCGAGACGCGGATTCATCGACATTATTCGAACGCCTTGCCGACGGCAAACTGTTCGCGGCGGCTATTGAACAGGTCGCTGACGGCCAGTGCCTTGCCGCCAGGGAGTTGCAGACGAGTGAGCGTCAGCGAACCCTCGCCACAGGCAACCTCCAGGCCGTCCTTGCTTGCTTCGATGATCTGGCCCGGCGCGCCCTGACCTGTGGTTAGTTGCGCCGCGTGAATTTTCACCGGCGCGCCGTCGAGGCTGCTGTGGCAAATCGGCCAGGGATTGAACGCCCGCACCAGGCGTTCAAGCTCAACTGCGGGGCGCTGCCAGTCGAGGCGAGCTTCGTCCTTGTTCAGTTTGTGCGCATAGGTAGCCAGGCTGTCGTCCTGGACTTCGCCTTTCAGTGTGCCGGCTTCCAGCGCCGCTGCCGCCTCGATCACGGCGCGCGAGCCGAGTTCGGCGAGGCGATCATGCAGGGTGCCGCCCGTATCCTCACGGGTAATCGGCGTGCTGACCTTGAGCAGCATCGGCCCGGTATCCAGCCCTGCTTCCATTTGCATGACGGTGACACCTGATTCGGTATCGCCTGCTTCAATGGCGCGCTGAATCGGCGCTGCGCCACGCCAACGTGGCAACAACGAGGCATGGCTGTTGATACAGCCCAGGCGCGGCATGTCCAGCACGGCCTGCGGCAGAATCAAGCCATAGGCGACCACGACCATCAGGTCCGCCTGCAAACCATCCAGCTCTGCCTGGGCAGCCGGGTCGCGCAGGGTCTGGGGCTGATACACCGGAATTTCATGCTGCAGCGCCAACTGCTTTACGGGGCTGGGCATCAGTTTCTGACCACGACCTGCCGGGCGATCCGGCTGCGTATACACCGCCACGACCTGACGCTTGGCGTCGAGCAGGGCTTGTAGATGCTGAGCGGCGAATTCCGGCGTGCCGGCGAAAACGATGCGCATAGAAGGACTCTTCAATGAAAAAGGCTTGCTGCAGGCTGCATGAAAACTACTGCGCTCGGTCATGCTGCGTTAAAAACAGCCTCAAAATGCTCATTTACAACTCGTAAACTGCGCTTTTTCGCCTGTTTTTGCCTTGCCTGACCTTCGCTCGCTACGTTTTCAAGCAGCCTGCGCTGCAAGCCTTTGGGGTGGGAGATCAAGCCTGCTGACGGTGAAGCTTTTCCAGCTTCTTCTTGATCCGGTCGCGCTTGAGGTTGGAAAGATAATCGACGAACAGCTTGCCGTTGAGGTGATCGCATTCGTGCTGGATGCAGACCGCGAGCAGACCTTCGGCAGTCAACTCATAGGGCTGACCGTCGCGGTCCAGCGCCTTGATCTTCACCTTCTGTGGCCGATCTACGTTTTCGTAGAAGCCGGGGACCGACAGGCATCCTTCCTGGTACTGCTCCATCTCGTCGGTGAGGAACTCAAACTCGGGATTGATGAAGACCCGTGGCTCGGTCTTGTCTTCGGACAGGTCCATCACCACGATCCGCTTGTGCACGTTGACCTGCGTGGCGGCCAGGCCGATGCCCGGTGCGTCGTACATGGTCTCGAACATGTCGTCGATGAGCTGACGAATGCCGTCGTCGACCACGTCCACCGGCTTGGCGATGGTGCGCAGGCGTGGATCGGGAAATTCTAGGATGTTCAGGATTGCCATATGCGTTTGTGATGCACTTATGGAATAAAGTCAAAAGCCGCTGCTAAGATGCCGAGCAGCTTGTAAACGGCTTAACGCCGCTTTCCACAAGGGTTTCTGCGGCGCTAGGGCGCTTTACGTGAAGGCACATCATAAAGGGATTCACCACATGAGGAAATCACTACTCGCCCTGCTGTTGGTGGCGGTTGGCGGCATGGCGCAGGCCGCTGTGGAGCTGAAGGATGGCCATCCTGAGCAATACACCGTAGTGAAAGGCGACACACTCTGGGACATTTCCGGCCGCTTTCTCAGCGAGCCCTGGAAATGGCCGGAACTCTGGCATGCGAACCCGCAGGTGGAAAACCCGCATCTGATCTATCCGGGCGACAGCCTCAGCCTGGTCTACGTCGACGGCCAACCGCGCATCATGCTCAACCGTGGCGCGTCGCGCGGGACCATCAAGCTCTCGCCAACCGTTCGCACGACACCCATGGCCGAGGCCATCAGCACCATTCCGCTGGAAGCCATCAACAGCTTTCTGCTGAGTAACCGCATTGTCGACAGCGCAGCAGAGTTCGAGGCCGCTCCTTACATCGTGGCAGGCAACGCCGAGCGCGTGATCAGTGGCTCTGGCGATCGCGTCTACGGCCGCGGCGAGTTCCAGGATGACATTGGTATCTACGGCATCTTCCGTCAGGGCAAGACTTACGTGGACCCGGAGACCGGGGAATTCCTAGGTATTAACGCCGACGATGTAGGAACCGCCGAGCTTCTCGACATGGAAGGTGACATTGCCACCATGATGCTCACGCGGGTCACTCAGGAAGCGCGCATCGGCGACCGCCTGTTCCCCAGTGAAGAGCGTGCAGTGAATTCGACCTTCATGCCGAGCGAGCCGAAAGAAGAAATCAACGGTGTGATTCTGGATGTGCCGCGCGGCGTGACCCAGATCGGTCAGTTCGATGTGGTTACCCTGAACCGGGGTGCCCGTGACGGCCTGAATGTTGGCAACGTGCTGGCCGTGTACAAGACCGGCGAAACCGTCCGCGACCGGGTCACCGGTGAAAACGTGAAGATTCCGGACGAGCGTTCGGGCCTGCTGATGGTGTTCCGTACCTACGACAAGCTTAGCTATGGCCTGGTCCTGCAGGCGACTCGCTCACTGTCGGTGATGGATAAGGTCCGCAACCCCTGATACCCCCAAGCCCCGCATCGCGGGGCTTGTCATTTCTGAACAGCACTGCATGGATGCGGTGCCAAGAGACAAGGACTGTTCTCATGCCTTCGATTTCCCCTGCCGAACTGGAAGCACGCCTGCGCCTGCATTTGTTGCCGGAGCTGGGCCCGCGTCGCCTGCATAAACTGCTTAGCGCCTTTCCCGATGCGTCCTCAGCGCTTAGCGCGCCAGCCTCCGCGTGGCGTTCGTTGGGCTTGCCGGCCAGTTGTGCCGACGCCAGGCGCAGTCCGGCGATCCGTGAGCGAGCCGCGGCCAGCCTGGTCTGGCTGGAGGCACCGGGGCACCATCTGCTGATGTGGGATGACCCGGCGTATCCCGGTCTGCTAGAGGAGCTGCCGGACGCCCCACCCCTGTTGTTCATCGAGGGTGATCCAAGCCTGCTGGAGCGACCGCAGCTGGCCATGGTCGGCAGTCGGCGCGCCTCTCGGCCGGGGCTGGATAACGCCACCGCATTTGCGCGCAGCCTGGCTCGCGGTGGTTTCGTGATTACCAGCGGGCTGGCCCTGGGTATCGACGGCGCAGCACACCAGGGTGCGCTGGATGTGGGTGGCAAGACGATCGCCGTGCTGGGTACAGGGCTGCAGTGCCTCTATCCGCGTCGCCATCTGGGGCTGGCTGCGCGCATCCTTGAGGGTGGTGGTGCGGTGGTCTCAGAACTGCCGCTCGACTGCCCGCCGCAGGCCGCCAACTTTCCTCGTCGTAATCGAATCATCAGCGGCTTGTCATTGGGCGTGCTGGTGGTCGAGGCAAGTCCTTCGAGCGGCTCGCTGATCACCGCTCGCCTGGCTGCCGAACAGGGCCGTGAGGTCTATGCGATTCCCGGCTCGATCCACCATCCCGGCGCCCGAGGCTGTCACCAGCTGATTCGCCAGGGCGCTGCACTGGTGGAAAGTGTCGACGACGTACTGCAGGCCTTGCGCGGCTGGCAGCAAGCCCCGGCCACGCCCGAAGCGCAACGATCCGAGCCGATGCACCCGTTGCTCGCCCAGCTGCATGCCGCTCCCATGAGCAGCGAGGTGCTGGCAGATGCCGTGAACCAGCCCTTGTCAGAAATCCTCGCAGCGCTCACCGAGCTGGAAATCGAGGGACTCGTCGCTTGCGAGAACGGTCGCTGGGTCGCTTGCGCGGGTTGAGGCCTGCTGTACTGCCGACAGCGCTTGGGTACACTTCGCCGATCAGTCTCAGGGGAGGTGGCAATGGTCGGCAATTGGCGTGTGCAGCAGGCGGCGCGGGTCGTCAGGCGTGGCGGTGTGATCGCCTATCCGACCGAGGCGGTCTGGGGCTTGGGCTGCGATCCTTGGGATAGCGACGCGGTACATCGGTTGCTGGCTCTGAAGGAACGGCCGGTGGAGAAAGGACTGATTCTGGTCGCCGACTGCGTCGAGCAATTCGATTTTCTGCTGGAAGACCTTCCTGAGCGTTGGCTGGACCGTTTGGTTGGCAGCTGGCCGGGGCCGAATACCTGGCTGGTCCCGCACCGTGATCGCTTGCCAGACTGGATCACCGGCCAATACGACAGTGTGGCACTGCGTGTAACCGATCACCCCCTGGTAGCGAGGCTCTGCGCCTTGACCGGCCCATTGGTGTCCACCTCGGCCAACCCGGCCGGCCGACCTTCGGCGCGCTCGCGTCTGCGCGTCGAGCAGTACTTCCCCGGGGATTTGGACGGCGTGCTTGGCGGCAGCCTGGGCGGACGTAAAAACCCCTCCACCATTCGCGATATACGCAACGGCGAGGTCATCCGCGCATCCTGACGCACAGGCGCGTCAGGTAGCCGCTAGTCGAATGTCAGCTCAGGGCAAGAGGATGGTCGAGCCGGTCGTCTTGCCTGCGGCGAGCTGGCGCTGCGCCTCGGCAGCGTCGGCGAGCGGGTAACGCTGGCCGATCTCCACCTTGATCAGGCCGCTGGCGATCATCTCGAACAGCTCGGCCGCCATGCCTCGCAGGCGTTCGGCTGAGGTGGCGTAACCGGCCAGGGTTGGCCGGGTGACATACAGCGAGCCCTTCTGAGCCAGTACGCCAAGATTGACCCCGGTAACCGCGCCGGATGCATTGCCGAAGCTGACCAGCAGGCCGCGCGGGGCGACACAATCGAGCGAGACCTCCCAGCTGCTCTTGCCCACCGAGTCGTAGACGACCGGACATTTCTGACCGTCAGTCAGCTCCAACACGCGCTGGACGATGTCTTCCTGAGTGCGATCGATAGTCTCCCAGGCGCCCAGTGATTTGGCGCGCACGGCCTTTTCTGCCGAGCCCACCACGCCGATCAGCCGGGCACCGATGGCCTTGGCCCACTGACAGGCGATCGAGCCGACACCACCGGCCGCCGCGTGGAAAAGGATGGTATCTCCTGCTTTCAGCTCATAGGTCTGGCGCAGCAGATATTGAGTCGTCAGGCCCTTGAGCATCACCGAGGCGGCTTGTTCGAAGCTGACGCTTTCGGGCAGCTTGACCAGATGTCGTGCCGGCAGGGTGTGGTGTTCGCCGTAGGAACCCAGCGGCCCTGTCGCATAAGCCACGCGGTCACCTACCTCGAACGCATCAACGCCCTCGCCCAGCGCCTCGATCACGCCGGCGCCTTCGGTGCCGAGGCCCGATGGCAGGCTTGGTGGTGCATAGAGCCCGCTGCGGAAATAGGTATCGATGAAATTCAGGCCGATCGCATGGTTGCGCACGCGGACCTCACCGGCGCCCGGTGCGGCGACCGGGACGTCGATCTGTTCGAGGACTTCAGGACCACCGTGCTGACTGAACTGGATGCGCTGCGACATATCGACTCCTGGCAAAAGCAAAGGAACCTATCCAACGCTTCCGGGGCGCGTCCGTCAATTGGCTCGGTGATATGCTTGCCGGCCTTCTGTTTCAGCATCGCTGCTTTGGCTCATGCCTGGCGGCGGCGCAGCCATTTGCCAAGGTGAATTCGTGAACGAGCGTACCGAAGCCGTCAAAGCCTACCTGCTCGATCTGCAGGACCGTATCTGCGCCACCCTTGAAGCCGAAGACGGCGGCGCGCGCTTCGTCGAGGATGCCTGGACGCGCCCCGCAGGCGGTGGTGGCCGGACCCGGGTCATCGAAAACGGTGCGCTGATCGAAAAGGGCGGCGTCAATTTCTCCCACGTGCATGGCAGCGGCCTACCCCCCTCGGCCAGCGCCCATCGCCCTGAACTAGCCGGCCGTGGCTTCGAAGCGCTCGGCGTGTCCCTGGTGATCCACCCGGAAAACCCCTATGTGCCGACCTCCCACGCCAACGTGCGCTTCTTCATTGCCGAGAAAGAAGGTGAAGAGCCGGTCTGGTGGTTTGGTGGCGGCTTCGACCTGACGCCCTACTACGGTAACGAAGAGGATTGCGTGCACTGGCACCGGGTGGCCCGGGATGCGTGTGCGCCGTTCGGCGCCGATGTCTATTCGCGCTACAAGGAATGGTGTAATCGGTATTTTCACATCAAGCACCGCAACGAGCCGCGCGGGGTCGGTGGGCTGTTCTTCGACGACCTGAACGAATGGGATTTCGACACCAGCTTCGCCTTCATGCGGGCGGTAGGCGATGCCTACATCGAGGCCTACCTGCCGATCGTCCAGCGGCGCAAAGCGATGCCCTTCGGTGAGCGCGAGCGGGAATTCCAGGAGCTGCGCCGCGGGCGCTATGTGGAATACAACCTGGTCTACGACCGCGGCACCCTGTTCGGTCTGCAGTCAGGTGGACGCACCGAGTCGATCCTGATGTCGCTGCCGCCGCTGGTGCGCTGGGGTTACGACAAGCATCCCGAGCCCGGCACACCCGAGGCGCGGCTGACCGAGTACTTCCTGCAGGATCGGGATTGGCTGGGCGAACAGCCTTGAATAGCCCATGCCACCTCTGAATCGCTACCGCTTTTAGGAGCATCAATGGACCGCTACGGCGTCTTCGGCAACCCCATCGGCCACAGCAAATCGCCACAGATCCACCGTCTGTTTGCCGAGCAGACCGGGCAGACGCTCAGCTACGAGCCGTTGCTGGCGCCGCTCGATGACTTCCCTGGCTATGCTCGCGCATTCTTCGAACAGGGGTCGGGCGCCAATGTCACCGTGCCCTTCAAGGAACAGGCGTTTCGCCTTGCCGACCAGCTGAGCGAGCGCGCCCAACGTGCCGGGGCGGTGAACACCCTCAAGAAGCTGGAAGATGGTCGCCTGCAGGGCGATAACACCGACGGCATTGGGCTGGTCCGCGACTTGCTGGACAACGCTGGCGTCACGCTGCAAGGCAAGCGGACTCTGTTGCTGGGCGCTGGTGGTGCGGTGCGTGGGGTGCTCGAGCCCCTGCTGGCGCAGCGCCCGGTAGCATTGGTGATATCCAACCGCACCCTGGCCAAGGCCGAACAGCTGGCCGGCGAGTTCGCCGAGCTGGGGCCGGTCAGTGCAAGCGCCTTCGAGCACTTGCGAGGCCCGTTCGATGTGATCATCAATGGCACCTCGGCGAGCCTCGGCGGCGAGCTGCCACCGTTGGGCGATGACCTGATCGAACCTGGCGTTACCCTCTGCTACGACATGATGTACTGCGCGAAGCCGACGCCCTTCTGCCAGTGGGCGGCCGGACGCGGCGCAGCGACCCGCGATGGACTCGGCATGTTGGTTGAACAGGCGGCGGCGGCCTTCGAGCTGTGGCGCGGGGTACGGCCGGATTCGGGCCCGGTTCTGACGCAGCTGCGCAGCCAGCTCGGCGCTTGAGGGTCGCTCAAATACGGAAGTGAATCTGCTCGTGCAGGTGCTGCGGTGTCTCCAGCTCGTCGACGATTCCCGCAGCGATACGCCGTAGCTGCACACGCCGATCGCTGGGGTCGAGATCGTCAATCACGCTGAAATCCTCGATCGACAGGTCGTCGCCATCAGCGTTGGCATCCACCAGTGTCCACTTCAACGGATGCGCAGCAATGCGTTGCAGCGCGGCGGTGACGTTCGGATCGTCGCCCTTCGCGGACAGATCGGCGACCAGTACCAGCCGTTCGACACCGACCTTTGGCAACCCGGACAGCAAGGCATCGACCGCCTGATACAGGTCATGCGGCTGATGATTGGCTGCTGCGCCGGAGGCTGTGGCCAATGACGGGCTGTCGTATAGACAGATCACCGCATCCATCCCGGCCACGCTCTGCGAGACACTGACGGCATCGAACAGATCACCGGTCTTAGCGCGCAGTCCTGGGCGGACGGTCATCGAATTGAGATCATCGACCAGGGCCACGGCTTCGTGTTGCCGCGTCAGCAGCTCGCAGAGCAGCGCGTTGCCGAGGCTCGAATGCGCGCCATACAGAGCGAATTTGAGCCGCGGCGTTTCAGCGTTGAGCATGACGGCTCGGCCGTATCAGCGACGCGTGGCGAGATAGCCAATCAGCGCAACTGCGCCAGCGGCCAGAGCGACCGTGCTCAGCGGATGCTCGCGAGCGCAATCCTTGGCCATGCGCCCGGCATCGCGGCCCCGGCGGGACAGGTCGTGGCAGTGCTCGTCCCACTTGTTGTCGTTCCACAGCGTCTCGGCGCGCGAGCGCAGCGCATTGAAGCGATGACGCGATTCGCGCGAGGCGTCGTCCTTGAGATCGTCAAGCGCGGTCATCAAATTCTGGATTTCGCGCTCGATTTCGTCGCGGGTGGTAGGTGTGCGGCTGAAGCGGGACATAGCGTTTTCCCCTTTGAATGTAGGGTTTGGACTCTGCGAAGCAGTGAAGGTGCCTTCGGTCGTGGTCAACCAAAACACCCGGACTGCTAGATGCGGACCTATCAATAGTAACTGGGTTCCGCCGGTCGGCTCGGTTGTGGCGAAAAGTCGCGCTGCCGACAACCTTATGAGCCGCGAGCCGGCAAACCCAGCAGCGCGACGCATGTTGTTCTACGCTTTGGATTGTGGCCGTTGCGCTGAACGATCCGTGAGGCGAAACAAGCGAAACGGCCAGAGCCTTGCGCCCGGTTGATGCGCTGCAAGCGCCGAAATATAAGGGCTGGCGGTCATGTTTATGCTCGCCTTTTCCGTATAATGCGCGCCGCGTCCGTCTGCTTCGGCGCGCCTTTTTTCACTGCCAATTCATCGGTGTCCATCTTGAAGCTTCGTCATTCCATTCTCGGCTTGCTGCTCGCCTGCAGCAGCGTCATGTTGACCCCCGTTTCCACCGCTGCTGCGAAGGCCCCTGCGCAACAGGAGCTCGCCTCCGGGAGCGCGCTGGTGATCGATCTGAAAACCAATGAAGTGCTCTATTCCAGCAATCCAGACGTGGTGGTGCCGATCGCATCGGTGACCAAGCTGATGACCGCGATGGTGGCGCTCGACGCCAAGCTGCCGCTCGATCAGCGCCTGTCCGTCACCATCCGTGACGCGCGCGAAATGCAGGGGGTGTACTCGCGTGTACGCATCGGCAGCGAGATTAGCCGTCGCGAAATGCTGCTGTTAACCCTGATGTCGTCCGAGAACCGCGCCGCCGCGAGCCTGGCACACCACTATCCGGGCGGTTACATCGCCTTCATCCAGGCGATGAACGCCAAAGCCAAGGCGCTGGGAATGACCCGTACGCACTATGTCGAGCCCACCGGCCTGTCCGAGCGGAACGTCTCCAGCGCCAATGACCTGGTCAAACTGCTCAAGGCCAGCCAGGCCTATCCATTGATCGAGCAGTTCAGCACCACCAGCGAAAAGACCGTGGCCTTCCACAAGCCCAACTACACCCTGGGTTTCCGCAATACCAATGCCCTGGTGCGCAAGCCGGACTGGAGCATCCAGCTGACCAAGACCGGCTTTACCAATGCGGCCGGCCATTGCCTGGTGATGCGCACCGTGATGAACAAGCGCCCCGTAGCCTTCGTGGTGCTTGATGCCTTTGGCAAGTACACCCACATGGCCGATGCCAACCGCCTGAAGAAGTGGATGGAAACCGGCAAGGTGACGCCGGTCGCGCCGGCTGCTCTGGCCTATAAGCAGCAGAAGATGGCCCAACGTCAGCTTGCGGGCCAACCGGGCGATGCGGCGACGGTGATCGGCACGCGCTGACCGTTCGCCGCCACCGCCACGTCTCGTCGCGTGGTGGTTGAGCCAGGCGAAGGGCGACCGGTCTAGCCGCCACGATTGCCGTAGGCTGCTTCATTGCCGTCCTGTTCGGAGGCCCTGGCGAGTTCGCGGGTCAGATGGGCTTTCAGGCGGGACAAGGTCTCGTCATTCCAATCGTTGGGCGCAGTCACCAACCGCCAGGCATCGACATAATCGGCAGGCGCATACACATGCCCATGGCCCGGTGGTGTCGGGGTGGTGACTGCCATGTCGACCGCCAGCTGCAGCATGGTCACCAGCGGAAACCAGCGCAGCGCTGGTGTGACGTCCGGGCCGCGCGGCTCGCTCAGCCAGTCCGGTCGGCGCCAGGCGTAGCGGTAGTCGAAGAAGACAATCGGGTCGCTGGCATATTGCAGATAGAGCAACCGCATCGGCCCCCAGGAAGCGTCCATCGGCTCGGGCGTGCCGTGTTGGTTCATGAAGCGAACGAAACGACCATCGCGAAATTGCGGTAGCCATTCGGGGCTGCCCGGATTGCGGTCGTCCGTGATTCGCCGCCACATCTGGCTCTCGAAAGGAGGGCCGCTCCACAGCGCACCCTGAAAGGGATCGCCGATCAGCTCATGCAGCTCCCAGGACGCTTGTGAATGCAACGCGCCGAGGCTCAGACCGTGCAAGTAGAGCCTTGGCCGTCGTTCGGTCGGTAATTCCCGCCAGTAGTCATAAACCTCCTCGAACAGTGCCCGCGCCACGTCAGCGCCGTACTCGGCTTCCACCAGCAATGACAGCGGACTGTTCAGGTAGGAGTACTGCAGCGCCGCACTGGCAACATCGCCATGGTGCAGGTACTCGACGCTGTTCATCGCGGCGGGATCGATCCAACCGGTGCCGGTCGGCGTGACCAGCACCAGTACCGACCGTTCGAAGGCGCCGGTGCGCAGCAGCTCGCGCAGGGCCAGACGGGCGCGCGCTTCAGGCGTTTCGGCGGCGCGCAGGCCGACGTAGACCCGGATCGGCTCACGCGCCGCTCGACCGCTGATGGCCGCTATGTCCCGAGCCGACGGGCCGGATGCAATGAACTCGCGGCCGGTACGCCCCAGCTCGTCCCAGCGCAGCAGCGATTCGCGACTACCGCTCTTGAGCGGTGAGGCTGGTTGCGCCGCTTCCGGCTCGATCAGCGCGTCGTATTGCGCGAAAGACGCGTCCAATACCTTCAGTGCTCGGGTGACCAGCACATCGGTGACCAGCGACCAGAACAATGTCAGGGCGACCACGACGCCAATGACATTCGCGACCCGGCGCGGCAGGAAGCGATCGGCGCGGCGCGAAACGAAGCGCGAAACGAGGCGGTACAGGCGCGCCAGGATCAGCAGAATCAGGAATGTCGCCAGCGCGGTCAGTACCACTTCCAGCAGGTGCCCACTGGTGACCGGCGGCATGCCCATCAACGAGCGGATCGAGTTCTGCCAGCCGGTGACCTGGCTGAGAAAATAGCCCGCCAAGCCCGCACAAATGATCGCGATGATGATGTTGACCGGGACGCGCAGGCGTTCAGGCGGGTCCGTCAGCCCCAGGTAATGCCAGAGCCAGCGGAAGAACACGCCCAGGCCATAGCCGGCAGCCAACGCGGCGCCTGCGAGCGCGCCCTGGCTCAGGGTCGAGCGCGGCAACAGCGAGGGCGTCAACGCCGCGCAGAAGAACAGCGTGCCTAACAGCCCCATTCGAAACCCCACAGCTTCGACGATGATTGAATCCACGGCGGCTGCCGCTCGGTCTTTTCGAGGCGTCTGGGTCGTCACGGTTCCCTGCTCGGTCTACTCGCCGCGTCGTGAATGGCCGACGATATCTATCAGCCGGTATCGGCACAGCGTCGTCTGTAGGAGCCAGCTTGCTGGCGATGTTTTCGGCACCGCGGAGGTCCGGATCGCCAGCAAGCTGGCTCCTACGAAAAAGCGTGGTGGCGCGGCTTGAGGTTGAGCTGGGTAGAAAGGCTGCTTTGCTGAAGTGGTGATCCATGGAATCCAATGCAACGATGCTGGCCCGCCCTACTCAAACGACTACATTCGCCCTCAGCGCAACGGGAACCGAAGGTCGTTATGAGCACGCCAGACAATACCTACATCGAATGGCTGGAAAGCCAGTCCATGCTTAAAGCCGCCCGTGATCGGGCCCGACTCTATGCCGGCCAGGCGCGGCTCTGGCAGCGCCCTTACGCCCAGGCGCGACCGCGTGATGCCAGTGCGATTTCCTCGGTGTGGTTCACCGCCTACCCAGCGGCGATCATCACGCCAGAAGGTGGTTCGGTGCTGCAGGCGCTGGGGGATGATCGTCTCTGGAGCGCCCTGTCCGAACTCGGCGTGCAGGGCATCCACAACGGCCCGATGAAGCGCTCCGGCGGCCTGCGTGGGCGCGAGTACACCCCGACCATTGATGGCAACTTCGACCGCATCAGCTTCGATATCGACCCCAATCTCGGCACCGAGGCGGAGATGCAGCAGCTCAGCCGTATGGCGGCCGCGCACAACGCCATCGTAATCGATGACGTCGTCCCGGCGCACACCGGCAAGGGCGCGGATTTCCGTCTTGCCGAGATGGCTTACGGTGATTACCCCGGTCTCTATCACATGGTCGAGATCAACGAAGAAGACTGGCCCCTGCTGCCGGACGTGCCCAAGGGCCGGGATGCGATCAACCTGTCGCCCCCGGTGGTGGACCAGTTGAAGGAAAAGCACTACATCGTCGGCCAGCTGCAACGGGTGATCTTCTTCGAGCCGGGCATCAAGGACACCGACTGGAGCGTGACCGGCATCGTGACGGGCGTCGATGGCAAGCGTCGGCGCTGGGTGTACCTGCACTACTTCAAGGAAGGCCAGCCGTCGCTGAACTGGCTCGACCCCACCTTCGCCGCCCAGCAACTGATCATTGGCGATGCTCTGCATGCCATCGACGTCTCGGGCGCGCGGGTCTTGCGCCTGGATGCCAACGGCTTCCTCGGCGTCGAGCGCCGCGCCGAAGGCACGGCCTGGTCTGAGGGCCATCCGCTGTCAGTGACCGGCAACCAGCTGATTGCTGGCGCAATCCGCAAAGCCGGCGGCTTCAGCTTCCAGGAACTGAACCTGACCATCGACGACATCGCCTCGATGTCCCACGGCGGCGCCGACCTCTCCTACGACTTCATCACTCGTCCGGCCTATCACCATGCCCTGGTGACGGGCGACACCGAATTCCTGCGGTTGATGCTGCGTGAAGTCCACGCGTTCGGCATCGATCCGGCGTCGCTGATCCACGCGATGCAGAACCACGACGAGCTGACGCTGGAACTGGTGCATTTCTGGACACTGCACGCCTACGACCATTACCACTACCACGGGCAGACGCTGCCCGGCGGCGTCCTGCGCGAGCACATCCGCGAGGAGATGTACGAACGCCTGACAGGCGAGCACGCGCCCTACAACCTCAAGTTCGTCACCAACGGCGTGTCGTGCACCACCGTCAGCGTCATCACGGCGGCGCTGGGCATCCGTGACCTCAACACCATCAGCGCGGCCGATATCGAACAGATCCAACGCCTGCATATCCTGCTGGTGATGTTCAATGCCATGCAGCCTGGCGTGTTCGCCCTTTCCGGCTGGGATCTGGTCGGCGCGTTGCCGCTGGAAGCCGAGCAGGTCGAACACCTGATGACCGAAGGCGACACCCGCTGGCTGCATCGCGGCGGCTACGACCTGGCCGATATCGCACCCGAGGTGGACACCTCCAGCGAAGGCCTGCCCAAGGCGCGCTCGCTCTACGGCAGCCTGGTCGAGCAGCTGAAGAACACCGGCTCGTTCGCCTGTCAGCTCAAGCGCATCCTCAGCGTGCGCCGTGCCTACGACATCGCCGCCAGCAAGCAGATCCTGATTCCGGACGTGCAGGCGCCAGGGTTACTGGTCATGGTCCATGAATTGCCCGCAGGTAAAGGCGTGCAGATCACGGCGCTCAACTTCAGCGCCGAGATCATCAGCGAGACGGTCACCCTCCCCGGCGTGGCCCCGGGCCCAGTGGTGGACATCATTCATGAAAGCATTGAAGGCGACCTCACCGAAAACGGTGAGATGACCTTCAACCTCGACCCTTACGAAGGCCTTGCCCTGCGCGTGGTCAGCGCCGCATCACCGGTGCTCTGACCGAGCATCAGCGCCCTCTTCGCTTGGCTCGCCGGCGCAGCTATAGTGCGCGCCGGCCGGCCCTGCGGGCCGCCTAGCTCATCCGAAGAGTACATACGTGTCCGCCACCTCCCGCTTCCGTTTCCTGCGCACGGTGTTCGCCTGCGTGCTCGGTTCGTCGATTTTTTCGAGCCAGGCGCAGACCGCCTGCCCGTCCGGCCAACAGCCCCTCTGCCTGGGCGCCTGCGTATGCATGCCGGTGTCTGCGCAGCATTCCGAAACGCTGTACGAGCAGGTGCAGTGGCTGGCTGCCGCGGGGCTGGAGACCTGGATCCGCCAGTCGCGCGATCGGCTGGCGTTGCAGGAGAGCCAGCCTATCCCGCTGCACATCCGCTCGCAGCTCGAGCCCTATTTCGATCTGGCGGTGTTGGAGACCGCGCGCTACCGCGTCGGCGATGACAGCGTGCTCACCGCCGCCAACACTCTGCTGCGCAACCCGGACATCGTCGCGGTGACGCTGATCGACATCATCGTCTTCCGCAACGAGGCCGATGCCCTGGACAACGTTGCCCTCTGGGCGCACGAGCTCAAGCATGTCGAGCAATACCTGGAATGGGGCGTAGGCGAATTCGCGCGGCGCTATACCCGCGATTACAGCAGCGTCGAACGGCCGGGTTATGCCATGGAGCTGCAGCTCGAGCGCGAAGCGGCCTTGCGCGAAGCCGGCGGAAGCACAGCGTCGCGCCACTCGGCCGAATGACCTAGATCGAGGGATCGGCCCAGGTCAGCTCCGGTCACAACCTTATCGCCATAAGGAGACTGCCATGCCTGTTACCGTGACCAAGCTCCAAGGCAACGATATCCCCGAGGAGATGCGTGGGCCCGAGGTCGAGGTGGTATTCCGCGTCACCGACCATGAGGGCAAGGTGAAATACCTGCTGGACGATGTCGAAGCCGCACAGAGCGCCGTGCGGGCCAGCGATGAACGTCAGGCCGCGAAAGGGTGACCGCTGCGCCAGCTGAGTGGCCGCGCAGGGCCTGACAATCCGACAGCTTGTTTTCGGCTGACCGATGCCATCTCGCCGCGACGACTCAACCGGCGGTGCCTTGAGTCGCCTGGGTGTTTTCGCCCGCCCAACCCAGCAGCAGCTCAGGCGCCATGGGGCGGGCAATGTAATACCCCTGTCCCTCCTCACAGCCCCACTGGGCCACCAGATCGTAGACCGCCTGGGTTTCGATCCCTTCGGCCACGACGCGCAGTTCGAGGCGCTTGGCCAAATCGATGATGGTTCGCACCAGCCGACAGTCTTTCTCGTCGTCGCCCAGGTTGCGGATGAAGGATTGATCGAGCTTGACCGTCGACGCGGGCAGGTCGCGCAGATAGGTCCAGTTGCTGTAGCCGGTGCCGAAGTCATCGATGGCCACCTCCACGCCCAGTGAGCGCAGGCGCAGCAACTGGCGACTGACTTCGCCCGGGTTACGCATCAGGGCGCTTTCGGTAAATTCCACCTCCAGACTTCTCGGGTCAACACGCTGATCGCTCAGCAACTCAATGATGCGGTCGACAAAGGCCGGACTGTCCAGATCCGACGCCGACACGTTGATAGCGACCTTGAACCTCGCCCCCTGGCGCTGCCAGGTCGCCGCCTGCATGACGGCCTTCTCGGCGACCCACAGGCTCAGCTCGCGGATCAGCGCGGTCTTTTCGGCCAGCGGAATGAATTCAGCCGGGCCGATGGCGCCGAGCGTCGGATGATCCCAGCGCAGCAGCGCCTCGACCGAAGTGCAGTGCCCATCCACCAGGCTGATACGCGGCTGATAGACCAGCCGCAGCTGTCCGTCGCTGTGCAACGCCTCGGCGAGACCGCTGAGCAAGGTGAAGGCACGCTGCTGCACCGCATCGAGTCGGGATTCGTAAGGCGACCAGCCGATGCCACGATCACGCGCGTCGTCCGCCGACGTGATCGCCAGGCGCAGCCAGTCCTGCTCCAGCACGCCACTGTGCAGCGGCAGCACGCCGAGACCGATCTGGGTCTTGATCGGAATCGAATTGCACTGCACCGGGGCGTCGAACGCCGCGATGATCCGCTCATAGAGCTGGATCAGTTCATCCTGCGGCCCGTCAGGGATCAGAAAAGCAAAACGACTCGGGCTGATGCAATACAGCCCGCACCGATCTGGAAGCTGCGCTTGCAGGGTCTGTTGCATGCGCAGCATCAGCGCTTGGGCAAAGCTGTGACCGAGCACCTTGATGATGTCGTTCAACAGCATCGGCCCGATCACATCGGCCACGACCAATACATTGCTCTGATCAGACGTGGCAGCTGCCCGCGCCACGTCATCTTCTAGCCGCGAGCGGTTGTACAAACCCGTGGATGCATCGATGAAGTTGGTGTTGCGCAGCGTCAGGATGCGCGCCATCGTCAGTTTGGCGAAATGGCCAAGCATCGACAGTTCCTGCGGGGTCATAGCCCGTCGCGGCTTGGTGTCGATGATGCACAGGCTGCCCAGGCCCAGCCCTTCCGGCGTAATTAGTGGCATGCCCGCATAAAAACGAATGCCTGGCTCGCCCGTGACCAGCGGGTTGTTCTGGAAGCGCACATCCTGGGTGGCATCGAGCACCTGGAGCGGCTCGTTGGCGAGGATTGCATAGGCGCAGAAGGAATCGTGCCGCGGCGTCTCCTGCGTCAGCAGCCCGATCCGGGCTGTGAACCACTGGCGCTGTTCGTCGACGATCGAGATCAACGCAATCGGCGCCTGGAAATACTCCGCCACCATCGCCACGATGTGCTCGAACACCTCGTCGGGCGCCGTGTCCAGCCGGCACAGCTGCGTCACTTGCAGCTGTCGCTGCGCTTCATTTATAGGGGTGGGAGCACCAGCCATATGATCGACTGCCTGGAAATTCGAATGGGTCCGAGCCGTCGGCGCGGCGTCCGGTATGGGTTGCAACGGATATCTGGACGTCATGCCCGAACGGTCGGCACAACGGGACCTCTTGCCCGCATATCGACCGGTTCGTTTGTTCCTTGATGAGGTGCCGACGGGAGGTACAGATGGGTGCGACATGAGCATCCTCATAGTGAATACGCGCCAGCATGCTTGTAGGCTTCTCGCTTATCTGTCGCTCTGGAACGCCTTCGACGCATCGCTTTCCAACCTTCACCCCCAGAGGTGATTCACCTCCGTGCGGTTCATAACCGCCGAAAAGCCAGCAGTACAAAGCCGCCGCCAGGTGGCGGCTCCAAAGGACGATGGCCGGACATGCCCGATGCGATGAATGAGGTGCCTGATTTTCTCGTCGGTGGAGGGGAAATGGGCGCATTGATGCGAAACCATGATTGGGCGGCCACGCCATTCGGCCCGGTCGAGTGTTGGCCGCAATCCTTGCGCTCCATGGTCGGCGCCTGTCTGAATTCCCCGCTGTTGGGAACGGTGCTCTGGGGGCCAGAGCTGCGAATGCTCTATAACGATGCTTACGTCGCCTCAATGGCCGATCGTCATCCGGCCGCGATAGGGCGGCCGGTAGCCGAGGTATGGGGTGAGGTCTGGGACCTGGTGGCGCCCCCGTTTGAACATGCGATGCGCACGGGGGAAGGCTTCGCGCAGGACCGGGTCGAATTGCCAATGGTGCGCAACGGCCAACCAGAAATCACCTATTGGAACATCAGCGCGACACCGATTTTCGGTGAAGACGGCAGAGTCGTCGGCCTGCTGAACCAGGGCATCGAGATCACCGGTCAGGTGGTTGCCGAACAGCAGCGCCTGGTCGCCAAGCAGCAGTTGCGTGACATGAACGAGCAGTTGGCTCAAGAGGTTGCCATCCGCACGGAAGAACGCAACCTGATGTGGGACACCTCGCCCGACTTGATGGTGGTGATCAACTTCGAAGGGATATTCCAGCGTGTGAACCCAGCATGGACGACCCTGCTCGGCTACCAGCCCGAAGAACTGATCGGCCATCACATCAATGAATTCATTACCGAAGAAGACCATCTGCGTACCGTTGACGCCTACCTGACTACAGCCGGTGGCAAGCAGGTGCGGATCGTCAATCGCTACCGACACAAGAACGGGGCGCACCACTGGATTTCGTGGGTCGCCGCACCCGCCGGTGACAAAACGTACGCCACCGGCCGTGACATCACCGAAGAAATAGAGCGTCAGGCACAACTCGAGTCGACCCACGAGCAGCTGCGCCAGGCCCAGAAGATGGAAGCGGTTGGTCAGCTCACCGGCGGCCTGGCGCACGACTTCAACAACTTGCTCGCCGGCATCTCGGTCAGTCTGGAAATGATCGAGGCCCGCATTCGGCAGGACCGCACCGGCGAGGTCTCGAAATACCTGCTGGTAGCGCAGAGTGCGACCAAGCGGGCCGCGGCGCTGACCCATCGCCTGCTGGCCTTTTCCCGTCGTCAGACGCTGGCCCCCAAAGCCATCAATGCCGGGCGGCTGGTCAGCGGCATGCTCGACATGGTCCAGCGCACCGTGGGGCCGAACATCGTCGTGGAGAGTTACTGCACAGCTGATTTGTGGACGGCTCGGGTCGACCCGTCACAGCTGGAAAATGCCCTGCTCAACCTGTGCCTCAATGCCCGCGACGCAATGCCTGAGGGCGGTCGCATCACGGTCGAAACCGGCAACCGCGTGTTCGATGCCGAGAGTGCCCGGCAGCAGGACATTCCCGAGGGCGAATACCTGGCCATCCGCGTCACCGACAGCGGCACCGGCATGTCGCCCGAGGTGCTGACCAAGGCCTTCGACCCCTTCTTCACCACCAAGCCGATGGGGGAAGGAACAGGCCTCGGTCTGTCGATGATCCATGGATTCACGCAGCAGTCCGGTGGTCAGGTGCGTATCCGTTCCCAGCTTGGTATCGGCACCACTGTCAGCCTCTACTTGCCGCGGTACACCGGCACGGCGGAACGCGATAACGGCCCGCTCGGTCTGGCTCCCGTGCTGCCCGCCCAACGAGGCGAAACGGTGCTGGTCGTCGATGACGAACCGACGGTGCGGCTGCTGATCACCGATCTACTGGCGGATCTCGGCTATCGCGCCATCGTCGTCGCCGACGGGGTTGCGGCACTCGAAGTGCTGCAGTCCGGCGAGCACCTCGATCTGCTGCTGACCGATGTCGGCCTGCCCGGGGGCATGAACGGTCTGCAGCTCGCCAATGCCGGTCGGCTTGCTCGTCCCGATCTGCGCGTGCTGTTCATCACCGGTTATGCCGAGAACGCACTGTTCCACAACGGCCTGCTGGAGCCCGGAATGTCGGTGCTCAGCAAACCGTTTTCGGTTAACAGCCTGGCCGAGCGGATGCGCGAGCTGATCGGACAGCCGCCTGCGCTTCACGGCTGAACTCCTACCCTTTTACTGGGGCTTTCGTCGGCTTCCCGGTTTATTGCCGGAACCATCCGCCTGCTAATCCCCTCTGCTGAATACAGATGAGAAAGCACCGAACCGAGCCGAGACGCCGTGCTATGGCGTCTCTATCAGCACAAAGAGGGCAAACACATGGCTGACGAACAACGTATCCGCGAACGCGCCCACGAAATCTGGGAAGCCAAGGGCCGTCCCGAAGGCCAGCAAGACGAGCACTGGGCAGAAGCCCGCGACGAGATGGAACCTTTCTACAAGGAAGGCGATGCCACCGCTGGCAGCATCGAAAGCAGTGTCGCGATACCCATGCCCAAGCCGGAAGGCGAACGCTGATCGGCTGAGCCGTCGGAGCGCGGCGTGTTAGCCGCCTCCGACGCCAAGCACTTTCGTTTTCGCCGCGGCTAAAGCAGACAGCGCTCTCCTTCACCTGGTTATTCGTCCCGATGCAAACACTCGACTACAAGGCCATCTTTCAGGCTGTCCCCAGCCTGCACCTGATCCTTTCGCCTGATCCGACCTTCACCATCCTGGAGGCGAGCGATGCGCGGTTGCGTGCAACCAACACGTGTCGGGACGAAAATGTTGGGCGGCCGATTTTCGATGTATTCCGCAAGAATCCTGAAGATCCCCAGGAGTTCGGCACCGGCGTGCTGCGCGCCTCGCTCGAACGCGTGCTGCAGACACGCATGCCGGATCGCATGGCCATCACTCGGTACGACATTCCTCGGCCGGAGTCAGAAGGTGGCGGATTCGAACTGCGCTATTGGAGCCCGCTCAACGTGCCGGTGCTGGACGACAATGGTGAGCTGTATTGCATCATCCATCAGGTCGAAGACGTGACCGAGGATGTGAAAGGTGAGGATCGCGCGGCGTTGAGCCACACCAACGAGCGCTTCCGTGCCGCGCTGATGGCATCAGGCACTGGAACCTTCAACTGGTACCTGAATGACGGCAGCATGCAGTTCGATAGCTCACTGGAACAGATGTTCGGGCTGGCGCTGGGGCATCGGCTCGACAGCTTCGAGCGGTTCATCGAGCAGGTGCACGCCGAAGACCGCGCGCGGGTACGGCAGGCATACGACCGCTACGCTCAGGGGCTCGATGGAGCAGTGGAGTTCCGCCTGGCCCATACCTGCCCGGAATCCTGGATGATTTGCAGGGCCAAAGCTTTTCGCGACGCCACCGGCCAGCTCGCCTACGTAGCTGGGGCCTGCACCGATATCAGTGCACGCAAGCGCGCCGAAGAAGCCCAGCAGGTCAGCGAGAAACGGCTGCGCCAGCTCAACGAAACCCTTGAAGCGCGTGTGGCCGCGGAGGTCAGCGAGCGCAGCCGAACCGAACAGGCGCTGCGCCAGGCCCAGAAGATGGAGGCTGTCGGGCAGCTCACCGGCGGTATCGCTCACGACTTCAACAACCTGCTGACCGGCATCATCGGCAGCCTGGACCTCATGCAGCGACGTTTCCGCCGTGGAGAGGTCGCGGACGTGGAGCGCTACATCAATGCGGCGGTGACCTCTGCGCAGCGTGCGGCGGCACTGACGCAACGGCTGCTGGCCTTCTCTCGCCAGCAGGCGCTCGACCTCAAGCCGGTCGACGTCAACCAACTGGTCGCCTCGCTGGAAGATTTGCTCCACCGCACCACCGGCGAGAACGTCGCGGTCATCACCCAACTCAGTGCGGGGCTGCCCCCCGCCTGCATGGATGTGAATCAGCTTGAAAACGCCGTGATCAACCTCGTCATCAACGCGCGTGATGCCATGCCGCACGGTGGCCGAATTACCATTTCCACGGCCAGCTTTCAGCTGGGCAACGAGCCGGATCCCGCTCGGCGCGGGCTGACCGAGGGCGAATATGTGCTGCTGACCGTCAGCGACACCGGCGTCGGCATGAGCCCGGACGTCATCGAGCGCGCGTTCGAGCCCTTCTTCACCACCAAGCCCATCGGCAAGGGCACCGGGCTTGGACTTTCGATGATCTATGGCTACATCAAACAGGCCAACGGCTACATCCACATCGAGTCCAAGCCTGAAGGCGGCACCCGCGTGCATCTCTACCTGCCTGTTCATCATGGCGAAGCCAGCGCTGTGGAAGTGGCGCAAGAGCGCACGCTACAGGGCACTGGCGAGACGATTCTGGTGGTCGAAGACGAACCCGTGGTCCGCTCGCTGGTGGTCGAAGTGCTCAACGACCTGGGCTACGAGACGCTGGAAGCCGGCGAAGCCTCCGAAGCGCTGTTGATCACCGAGAGCCAGCAGCGAATCGATCTGATGGTCTCGGACGTCGGCCTGCCCGGCATGAACGGCCGGCAGCTGGCCGAAATCGTCCGCCGGCAACGCCCCGGCCTGAAAGTGCTCTTCGCCACCGGCTACGCCGAAAGCTTCGCCACCAATGACATCCTCGGGCCGGACATGGCCGTGATGGCCAAGCCGTTCGCCATCGATGCGTTCGCGCAAAAGGTCGGAGAGATGTTGGGTTCGTAGGCCCGTTCGCGGCCACTCTGCCGAGGCGCTGCCCAACGCTAACCCCGGGCCGCTCAGCGCCCTGCCCCTGCCATTGCCAAACGCCACCGCGTTGCGGTTGCACCAAGCCCGCAGATCAACCTGACCCATCAGGGTTGGCTCTGCGACTCGCGGGAACTACCGTGTACCAGCGAGCCAATTCAATCAACGCGGCCATCAGCCGCCTTTGAAAGGAAAACCTATGAGTGCTGAAACCATGCGTCATGTCGATCACCGCCCCGGCGGCGGCCCCGAGTGCCTGCGAATGGCCGAAGGCCCGGTGCCCGAGCCCGGCCCACACGACGTGCTGGTCCGGGTGGCCTACGCCGGCATCAACCGGCCCGATGTGTTTCAGCGCTCTGGCAGCTACCCGCCGCCAGCGGACGCCTCGCCGCTACTCGGCCTGGAAATCTCCGGCGAGATCGTCGCGCTCGGGGCTGACGTCAGCGGCTGGAAAGTCGGCGATCAGGTCTGCGCGCTGACCCCCGGCGGCGGCTACGCCGAATATTGCGTGGCCCCGGCCGAACACTGCCTGCCAGTGCCCGCCGGGCTGTCAATGCTGGAAGCGGCGGCGCTGCCGGAAACCTACTTCACCGTCTGGAGCAACGTGTTCGAGCGCGGTGCCCTGCAACCCGGCGAAGCCTTCCTCGTGCACGGCGGCTCCAGCGGCATCGGCCTGACCGCCATCCAGCTCGCCAAACAATTCGGTGCCACTGTCTACACGACGGTTGGCAGCAGCGAAAAAGCCGATGCCTGCCGGCGTGCTGGTGCGGACCGGGTGATCAACTACCACGAAGAAGACTTCGTCGAAGTGCTCAGGCAGGCCACCGACGGCAACGGCGTTAACGTCATCCTCGACATGGTCGGCGGCGACTACATCCCCCGCAACATCAAATCCCTCGCCGTCGAAGGCCGCCTGGTGCAGATCGCCTTCCTCAAAGGCAGCCGCGTCGAACTCGACACCGCGCCGATCATGCGCAAGCGCCTCACCTTCACCGGCTCCACCCTGCGCCCCCGCAGCCGCGAGGAAAAAGCCGACATCGCCAAGGCGCTGCAGGACAAGGTCTGGCCTCTGCTGGACCAGGGCCTCTGCCACCCCGTCATCCATGCCACCTTTCCCCTCGGAGAAGCCGCCGAAGCGCACCGGCTGATGGAAAGCAGCAAGCACATCGGGAAGATTATGTTGGAGGTTGGGCAGTAAACACGAGGACGGGCCGGTAATGCTCCGGCCCTTGCTGTGTTTGAACCAGATGCCGACGGAGCGGAATGGTGCGCATCCAGCTGAAAACTCATGGTGTATAACATTCCGGACGGGTGCCGATAACGTTGTAGCGCCTATGCTAGAGCTGTTCGGGTAGGCGTAGAAGGAATGTTATACACCACGCCCGTTCGGTGTCTTATACACCCGTCTAATTATAGTTAGGGTCTTTATGTTCATTGGCCATCTGCCAGCCGGGTATATTTCCGCGAAATTGCTGTTTAAGCAGTTCGCAGATACTGGAGTTTCCGCAAAATACTTTGTCTTGGCTGGAGTGCTTGGCGGAATCGCACCGGACTTTGATATGTTCTATTTTTACTTAATCGACAATAGGCAGAATCATCATCATACATACTGGCCGCACTACCCTGTACTTTGGCTGACCATCCTGGCAGCGTCGAGCATCTGGCTCAGACTCGCCAACAATAAATCAGCCGCAGCACTCGCGCTAATTTTCTCAATTAGCGGATTTATTCACATGTTGCTAGATTCAATAGTAGGCGATATATGGTGGCTTGCTCCATTCATAGATAAACCCTACGCACTTTTCACTGTAGAAGCTGTTTATAAGCCCTGGTGGCTAAATTTTATTCTGCACTGGTCGTTTGCGCTTGAAATACTGGTATTGGGTTGGGCTTATTATTTATGGCGCTACCGTTCGCTTCACTCACTGGGACGGGCTAAAGCCCGCCCCTTAACTAAACGTTCGGCCGCGGATGTCGTATGAATCTACTGCGCAAATATTGGGAAGACTTGCGATCAAGCATGTGGTTTATCCCGACGCTGATCGTAGTCGGGGCCGTCGTCCTTGCTGTGGCAATGATCGAGATGAATCGCTCGGCAACCGCTGGCCGCGCCTCTTCGGGGCCGGGGCGGAAGGCTCGCGCGGGCTGCTCTCGACCATCGCCGGCTCGATGATCACAGTGGCCGGCGTCACCTTTTCGATCACGATCGTCTCCTTTACCCTGGCGTCGAGTCAGTACACATCGCGAATTTTGCGGAACTTCATGCGGGACCGGGCCAACCAGACGGTCCTGGGCGTCTTCCTGGGCGTCTTCGCCTATTGCCTCGTGGTGCTGCGGACGATCCGCAGCGGTGACGAAGGCGCGTTCGTCCCGGGGCTGGCGGTGTTTGTCGCCGTGCTGCTGGCCTTCGTGGGCATCGGGTTCCTTATGTTCTTCATTCATCACATCGCCCGCTCGCTCCAGGCGACGAGCATCATCGAGTCGGTGGCCACGGAGACGCTCGAGGCCGTCGATCGCTTGTTCCCCGCCCAGGTTGGTGAAGCCGCCGTCGGGCGTGCGGGCGAGGAGCAGGAGGGAGCGCTCGCGTCCCAGACATGGGCGACCATCCCGGCCCGGAAGACCGGGTACATTCAGGAGATTGACGCCGATGCCTTGTTCAACTTTGCGAGGGAACTGGGCGTGGTCGTGCGAATGGAAAAAGGAATCGGCGAGTTCGTCATCGAAGCCTGCCCGCTCGCGTCGGTGTCCGGCAAGCCACCGGACGACGAGATGATCCTAAATCTGAACGCGGCCTACTCCATGGGCCAATACCGGACGGTGATTCAGGACGCGGGCTACGGCATCCGGCAGATCGTGGATGTCGCGCTCAAGGCGCTGTCGCCGAGCACCAACGACACCACGACCGCGATCAATTGCATTGATTACCTTGCATCGATCCTCGCCCGGCTCGCCGCCCGCCCGAGCGAATCGCCTTTTCGCTCCGAGGGGGGACAGTTGCGTGTCATCAGCCGCGGGCCGACATTCTCGGGCCTGTTGGCCGAGGCCTTCGACCAAATCCGCCAGAACGCCGAAGGCAACGTCGCCGTCCTGGCGCGCCTCCATCAGGTTCTTGCGACCATCGCCGGGCGGACCTCCGATGAACAGCGGCGTGACGCGCTCCGCCAACAGGCCGCCCTGATCGCCGAAACAGCCGAGCGCAGCGTCCCATCAGCCCACGATCGCGGCACGATTCAGGCGGCCCAGGCAGGGTACGCCGAACCAGGCGCTGCAGCAGACGGCGGGGCATGATTCGTTTTTTCCAGACCATAGCTCATATCGGTGCCCCGCCGCTGCTGAGCTTGGGCGTTATACAACACGGCCTAAACATGAGTGAATTTGAGATCAAAATACTAACTCCAGAAACCTGGGAGTTATACAAATCAGCCAGGCTGAATTCTTTAAAGGAATCACCTGATTCTTTTGGCTCAATTTATAATCAGGAAGCCGTATTGTCAGATGCGGAATGGAAATCACGTTTAGATCTTAAATCTCGTGATATTGATGCTTTGCCATTAATCGCAGAACATAAGGGTCAGCCCGTAGGTATTGCTTGGGGCTTTATACATAAGCCGAACTTGCAAGTCGCGCACATCTATCAAATGTGGGTCTCGCCAGAGCTGAGGGGTAAAGGCATAGCAAAATCCCTTCTGCTTGAAATTAAATCATGGGCTTTAGGCAGAGGGTGCAGTCTTATGGCACTTAGCGTCACAACAAGCAACGAAGCGGCAGTCAACTTCTATAAGTCATTTGGCTTTGTCGCTGCAGGACAGCTTGAAGAGTTGAGAGCTGACTCACCACTGTTGGTTCAGCCCATGACTATAGAGTTGAACAGCGCCGTATAACAACAAAAGGGGACAGATTTATTTATTCGGCCCTTTTCCCGTCCGCTAACTCCGTTATCTGTTTTAACCGCTGCACGAATCACCGTGAAAACCCAATGGCTCATCGCTGCCCCGTCCAGAGGTAGCCCGGACCTGGCGCGTGGAAAAGGCTCCGCCGTTTTCCACCCTACGTGATGCCAAGGCCCGGCGGAGCAGGCGAGGGTCGTGGCGTAGGGTGGACAACGCTTCGCTTGTCCACGCGCTACTGCCTGATGGCAACGCCTAGGAAAAAGGGACAGATTTATCCTCCGCTGATATTTGCCGGGTCGCCTATGTCCTACCTTCGCGGCCCGCTCGCATAATCACAAGGTGACATGACATGAACCACGCCTTTTCTGTCCTCCCCCAAAGCTTCGTGATTGCACAGTTGGAGCGGGATGCTGAACTGCCGAACGCGGTTTTGGCGTCACCAGGCTTTATGTCGATCACCCGGACGGATGATGAGCTTTCGATTGTCTGCGCTGAGGGTGCCGCAACCGGTTTAGCCCGAGTGGACAGCGGTTGGCGCGTGATCAAGGTGCAGGGTCCGTTCGCCTTTGATCAGACGGGTGTCCTGGCCGCCTTCCTTGTCCCGCTCGCGGCTGCCGCTATCGGCATTTTCGCGGTGAGCACGTTCGATACCGACTACATATTGGTCAAGTCAATGAATCTTGAAAATGCCGTGGAGGTCCTGAAGGAAGCGGGTCACCGCCTCTTGGGCTGATAACTCGCAGTAGGGAAAGCGAACGGTTATTTACCTTTCAGTTAGTTAGCTTCATAACACCCTGTCACTTTCTTCGACGTAGCCGCTCAATCCCTCAAGGCGTGAACCCATGCAGCTAACGACACTGCTCATCCCAACTTATTCCCAAATGCTCAAAACCCTCGCAGGCTGGCTAAAGAAGGCGCAGGCCCATCTACCGGAAGCAGAGGCGCAAGCACTGTTATCCGCACGTTTGGCGCCCGACATGTACCCGCTGTCGACTCAGGTTCGCTTTGCCTGTGTGCAGGCGCGAGAAGCCGTGTGCCGTCTGAGAGGAGAGGCGTTCCCGCCTGCTATCAACGAGCTACTGAACGAGGGACGTCACTCTGTCAAAAGCCCCGGATCGCTCGCTGATGCTCATGCCCGAATCGATGAGACGGTCGCGTTGCTCGACGGCCTCGCAGCCGATGCGCTCGATGTAGATGGGTATAAGCCCATCGCCCATGAACTCCCGAACGGGATGGTCTTGGATCTGACCGCAGACCAATACGCCCGTGACTGGACGCTGGGCCAGTTCTACTTCCACGTCATGACCGCGTATTCGATATTGCGCAAAGAAGGAATCAATCTCGGCAAGGCGGATTATGTGGCGCACTTGCTGCCCTATGTGCGTCCGGAAACGATTCCGAAGGGCTAGCAAAGTTGCTGGGACGTGGCGCGTGGAAAAGGCTCCGCCGTTTTCCACCCTACGCAGCGTCCGGGCTTCGGCAGAGCAGGCGGGTGAAGTAGCGTGGACAACGCTTTGCTTGTCCACCCGAGACCCACCGCTTTCTGCCGAGGGCGCTGTAAAGCGCTATGCGAACTCTGGACGCTCAAGCCTTAAAAACGCCATGAGCTCGCTTTTCTTGGCCATGGCGTCCTGGTAACCCAGTTCGATCAGCTCGCTGCAGTAGCCGGGTTCGAACAACAGATAACTCAACAGCCCACCGCCACCTTCGCGCGTGCCGCCGGGGCCGCGCAAGAACAGTCTCAGGGCTGCAGGCAGCTCTTGCCGATGGCGGGCGGCGATCTTGTCCAGCGGTTGGCTGGGCGAAATCACCAGCACCTCGATGGGCGTCAGGCCGTAGGCGCGCTTGCGCTGTTCGATAGGCACCAGTTTCCCCAGTAGATTTAGGCGCTCCAGCAGCTCGATATCACTCTCGACGTTGTCGATGAAGGTACTGTTGAGCATGTGCCCGGCGATTTGCGCCAGGCTCGGGATGGTGCCTGTCGGCCTTGGTGTTGGCGCAGTCTTGGTCTGGTCATCTATCGGGTTGCCACTGACCCCGACCACCAGTACACGTGTAGCGCCCAGATGGAGGGCGGGGCTGATCGGTGCGGTCTGGCGTACCGCGCCATCACCAAAATACTCGCGGTTGATCTTGACCGGCTCAAAGATCAGCGGAATGGCAGAGCTGGCCAGCAAATGGGGAATAGCCAGGCGGGTCGGCACACCCACCCGACGATGGCGGAGCCATGGGTCAATGGCGCCATGGCCGTGATAGAAGGTCACCGCCTCGGCCGACTCGTAGCCGAATGCCGTCACCGCTATCGCGCGCAGTTGCCGATGGCGCATTGCCGCGGCGATTCCCGAGAAATCCAGTTCGCGTTCGAGCAGCCTGGCCAGTGGCGAACTGTCGAGCAGCGCAACGGGCACTTGCTTGCCAATACCGAGCACGCTGTGGCCAATGAAACGGCTGGCTTGGTGCAACACACCCGGCCAGTCGCTGCGGTACACCTGATCGGTATGAATACTGCGCCACACGTTGCTCAGCCGCCGCACCGCCTCGCAAAAGTGCAGGGCGCCACACGCCAGGCTGACGGCATTGATCGCACCCGCCGAGGTGCCGACGATCACGGGGAACGGGTTGCGTGAAGAATCGGGCAGCAGATCGGCAATCGCGGAAAGCACGCCAACCTGATACGCCGCTCGTGCGCCACCGCCCGAGAGAATGAGCCCAGTGGTACCTGGGTTGGTTGCAGTGTCCTCGGTCATCAATGATTCCAGTTCGGGGTTTTCGGTAGAGCTAGGGCTCGCACATGACAACGAAGAACAGATTACTGAAAAAGGGGGGCAGTCACCCGCCGGCGAAGGCAGTAAACGTAGGGTGGGCTTTAGCCCACCGGAGGGGAGGGGTTTGACGGTGGGCTGAAGCCCACCCTACGAGTACGTGCGTGGCTGACCAATATTTGTGAACCTGAACTGAATAGCCCAGCCATTCCCACTCACCCGGTGCGCTTCGAACCGTTCCGTATGCTTGCCGTATCATGCCCGCCCCGTAGCCGCTTCTGACCTCCACCCTATGACCTCCCTCGAACTCATCGCCTCCGCCCTCGGTGTGCTCGCCGTCTGGCTTACCGTCCGCCAGAACCCGCTGTGCTGGCCCATCGGGTTGGTGATGGTGTCGCTCTACGCCTGGTTCTTTTTCGAGGTGCGGTTGTATTCGCAGGTGCTGCTCAACGGGGTGTTTGCGGCCATGCAGGTTTATGGGTGGTGGCAGTGGACGCGGGGCAGCGGCAGTGAAGGCGGTCGGCCGGTGGTGGGCGCGACGGCCCTGGAGGTCGGCGTTGGGCTTGTTGTCGCGGTGCTGGGGAGTGTCGGGCTGGGTGTGCTGATGGCGACCGCTACCGAAGCGGCCTATCCCTGGCCAGATGCAACGCTCACCGCCTTTAGCCTGCTGGCGCAGCTGTGGATGGCGCTCAAGCGCTGGCAGTGCTGGGTGCTGTGGATCGTGGTGGACACGCTTTACGTGGCCTTCTTTGTCTTTCAGGAATACTGGCTCACCGCAGGGCTGTATGGGTTGTTCACGTTGCTGGCGGTGATGGGCCTGCGCGAATGGCGGCAGGCGAGAACGGCGGTTCATGAACACGCGGCGCCCGCAGACAGTTAACGATGTAGGGTGGGCTTTTAGCCCACCGGAACGGTGTTGGGCCGAGGGTGGTGGGCTGAAGCCCACCCTACGGATAAGGGCCAGCGGCCCCGGTGTCGTAGACCTGGTGAACAGGCTCAACTAGTCCCAGCCTGGTTGGCGCACTTTAAGCTCTTCTTGCGTGCGTAAATTGGCAGGTCTGTCCACTTTCGGCACGAGGCTCATTTCCGACCAGGGTGCCGCCAGGCACTTCGGATGCTGCTACGCTGCATCAGCAAAACCCGCGTTTCAGAGCGCCTCGACCCACGTCCAGGTAGACCCCGGTGGCCGCTCTCAAAGATCGGCATCGCCCCTGTCAGCAACAACCCCGCCCATTCGCCAACAGCAGACCGTGCCCCATGTTGTTCAGCCGTTTCGAAAACCTGATCGATGTCTTCAAGCCCAGCCCGGACGTGGAGCCGCCCGCCGGCATGCTGCGGTTCTATGCCCACTACCTGAAGCAGGTCTGGCCGTTGATGGCGGCGGTGCTGGTGATCGGCTTCTTCGCGGCGTTGATCGAGGTAGCGCTGTTCAGCTTCCTTGGCCAGTTGATCGACATGGCCCAGACAACCGATGACGCACGGACCTTCTTCACCGAGCACCGCAACGCGCTGCTGTGGATGGCGGTGGTGGCGCTGATTATCCGGCCTCTGGTATTCGGCCTGCACAATCTGCTGACCCATCAGGCGATCAACCCCGGGCTGACCAATCTGGTCCGCTGGCAGAACCACCGCTATGTGCTCAAGCAGAGCCTGAATTTTTTCCAGAACGACTTTGCCGGGCGCATCGCCCAGCGCGTGATGCAGACCGGCCCCTCGCTGCGCGATTCGGCCATGCAGGTGATCGATGCGCTCTGGCATGTGGTGGTCTATGCCGGCAGTGCGCTGTACCTGTTCGCCGCCGCCGATCTACGCCTGATCGTGCCGCTGGTGCTATGGATCATCGGCTACACGGCGGCGCTCTGGTACTTCGTGCCGCGGATCAAGGCGCGCTCGGCGGCCGCTTCCGCGGCGCGTTCGAAAGTCATGGGCCGCGTGGTGGACGGCTACAGCAACGTCGCCACGCTCAAGCTGTTCGCGCACTCCAAGGAAGAGGAAAGCTACGCCCGCGAGGCCATGCAGGAGCTGCTCGGCAAGTTCCAGCTGCAGTCGCGCATCATCACCAGCCTGGATTTCCTGATCACCTGCATGAACGGCCTGCTGATCGTCGGCACCGGCGCGCTGGCGCTGTGGCTGTGGAGCGAGGCGCTGATCAGCACCGGCGCCATCGCCCTGGCGCTGGGCCTGGTGATCCGCATCAACAACATGGCCGAGTGGATCATGTGGGTGGTCAACGGCATCTTCGAGAACGTCGGCACCGTGCAGGATGGTATGCAGACCATCGTCCAGCCGCGTCACGTGGTCGACCGCGAAGACGCCAAGCCGCTGAAGGTGGAGCAGGGCGGCGTGCGCTTCGAGGACGTACATTTTCACTACGGCAAGAAGGGCGGCGTAATCAGCGGCCTGACGGTCGACATTCGCCCAGGCGAGAAAATCGGCTTGGTCGGGCCGTCCGGCGCGGGCAAGTCGACGCTGGTCAACCTGCTGCTGCGCCTCTATGACCTGGAAAGCGGGCGCATCCTGATCGACGGGCAAAATGTCGCCGAGGTCAGCCAGGAAAGCCTGCGCGCCAACATCGGCATGGTCACGCAGGACACCTCGCTGCTGCACCGGTCGATCCGCGACAACCTGCGCTACGGCAGGCCCGATGCCACCGATGAACAGCTCTGGGCGGCGGCGCGAAAGGCCCGCGCGGATGGCTTTATCACCACGCTGGACGACAGCCAGGGCGGCGTAGGCTTCGAGGCCAAGGTCGGTGAACGGGGCGTCAAACTCTCCGGGGGCCAGCGCCAGCGCATCGCCATCGCCCGCGTGCTGCTCAAGGACGCGCCGATTCTGGTGCTGGACGAAGCCACCTCAGCGCTGGATTCGGAAGTCGAAGCGGCGATTCAAGAGAGCCTCGACACGTTGATGGAGGGCAAGACGGTGATCGCCATCGCGCACCGGCTGTCGACCATCGCGCGCATGGATCGCCTGGTAGTGATCGACGAGGGCCGGGTGATCGAGACCGGAACCCACGCCGAGCTGATCGAGCGCGGCGGCCTTTATGCGCGTCTGTGGCAGCACCAGACCGGTGGCTTCGTTGGGGTCGATTGAAGTGAGCACAAGGATGGGCATGCAATGAAAGTGCTGGTACTGACGGGAGCCGAATCCACCGGCAAGAGCTGGCTGGCTGCACGCTTGCAGCAGCGCTTCAGTGGTGTGGTGGTGGGTGAGTACGTCCGCCATTTCATCGACAGCGAGCAGCGTGAGACCAGCCTGGACGACATCCCAGCCATCGCCCGCGGCCAGCTCATGTGGGAAGACGCCGCGCGGGGCAAGACGCCTGGCCTGCTGATCCTCGACACGCACCTGCTGAGCAACATGCTTTGGAGCCAGACGCTGTTCGGCAGTTGCCCGCCATGGCTGGAAGACGAGCTGCTCGCGCGTCGTTACGACCACCATCTGTTGCTGTCGCCCGAAGGCGCCGAGTGGCACGCCGACGGCCAGCGCTGCCAACCTGAGGTTGCACAACGTTGGGGTTTCCATGAGGCCTGCCGCAGCTGGCTCGAGCGCCACCGTCAGCCATTCGTGGAGATCGCTGGGGACTGGGCCAGCCGCGAGGAGCAGGCGATTGCTCAGGTCCAGGCGCTACTGGAACGGTGATGCATAAACCGCACGCGCGAGTGAAGCGGCTGTCATCTTTCAACTGTTTGAGCAGATGATTCCAAGCCCGGATAGGACAGGTCCGTTTGGTTAACCCGCTTACCGGAGATTGCTATGAATATTTTCCTGACCTCTTCATTCGCGGACGTCGCTGATTTGTTCGTCGCCTTCACCCAAGGCGAGTGCCGGGGCAAGCGGGTTACGTTGATTCCTACCGCAAGCCTTGCTGAGGAAGTGAATGCCTACCTGATCGCGGCCAAGGGTGCGCTGGTTGAAGCGGGCCTGGTAATCGATGAACTCGAAGTGTCGGCCGCCAGCCAGCAAGACATCGTCGAAAAGCTCGAACGTAACGACTACATCTATGTGGCAGGCGGCAACACCTTCTTTCTGCTGCAGGAGCTGAAGCGCACCGGCGCGGACAAGCTGATCGCCGAGCAGGTCAGGGCAGGCAAGTGCTACATCGGCGAGTCCGCCGGTTCCGCCGTGCTCGCTCCGAGCATCGAGTACCTGCAGAGGCTGGATGACCCCAGCGCCGCGCCCGATCTCGAATCGTTTGCGTCGCTCGCATTGATCGATTTCTACCCGCTGCCGCATTACGGAAACCCGCCGTTCAGGGAAGCAGTCGAGCAGGTATTGATCGAGTACCGCGATACCCTGGACCTTCGCCCGTTCAGCAATAATCAGGCGATCGCCATCGCGGGCAATGAGGTCGATATCCAGACGAGCGCGAAGCCCCTCTGAGTAAAGGGCTGCGCGATGATCCCTGTTGGCCGGGTTCGTATGCCCGGTTCGAACGGGCAGCGGTGCGGGGCGATTTATTTGTCGTGTGGGCCATGGTGCACTAGCTAGTCGACGCCGCAGCGATCTGATGGCCATGTAGCTGCCGTAAGTGGACGTGTGGCGTTCCAAGCATGCCAAGGTTTGGCTGATACCTACTCACCGAACGAGCCGCTGAGCCCTGCGTTACCCGCCCAGTCCTGTGCTTGAAGGCCTTTCTCGACGTACCGGTTGAAACTTGAATAGGGCCAGTCGGCGACCTGTTCTATCAGCCCGTGCTTGGCCGGGTTGTAGTGGATGTAATCAACGTGTCGCTGCAAATCCGTTTCGTTCCGAATCTGATGCTCCCGGTAGCGTCGCTGCCAGATGCCTTTCTCACGCTTGCGCATCTGGCTCGCGTTGCGAGGTACGGCCGGAAGTTGTCGAGAGAAGGTGCTCTTGAGCAGGCCCCAGCGGGCAGCAAAGTCGGCGTCGTGGTTCGGGAGTGTCCAGATAGCGTGTAGGTGATCCGGCAGGATGCAGATGGCGAGGGTTTGGAAAGCACGGGTGTGGTGGGTCAGGCGATAGGCCTGTCGGAGCAGTGCGATTTGTTCTACCAGCAAGCGAGATTGGCGGTCGGCCAGGGTCACGGTGAAAAACCATGTGCCGCCAGGTACCAGACTGCGGCGGTAGTTGGACATGGAGGCCTCCTTGCCTTCACGAGATGTATGTCGACGCCGTTGCGCTTTTGTCGATTGACTGGATGCTTGCCGGGCGACGGTGGGCTGAAGCCCACCCTACGGGCGTGGGGTTCCGGCATCAGCTTTACGTAACGGAGTAGATCAAATTGTAGGGTGGGCTTTAGCCCACCGATTGGTAGCCGGTCGCGCCCTGAGGGCCTACCCTACGGCGCAGCATGGTTATCGGGCAACGGTGGGCTTTAGCCCACCGATTGGTAACTGAACCGCGCCCTGACGACCAACCCTACAGCGCAGCATGGGTCACCGGGAACGGTGGGCTGAAGCCCACCCTACGGGCGTGGGGTTCCGGCATCGGCTTGCGTAACGGAGTGGATGAAATTGTAGGGTGGGCTTTAGCCCACCGATTGGTAGCTGGGCGCGCCCTGAGGGCCAACCCTACGGCACAGCATGGGTCACCGGGAACGGTGGGCTGAAGCCCACCCTACGGCACTCAAGAAGTTTTGTTGCCCGCGTTCTCACCCTGTCGATCCCGCAGCATGGCGTGCTGGAGCCTGTACAGGCGCGCTGCTAGAGTGCCGCCGCTTGCCAACCATCGGCTGACAGGACGTCTGCCCAGCCGCCGCACAGGATGTTTCCATGAAAAAACTCGTACTTGCCGTTGCCGTGCCGCTGGCACTCGTCGGCGCCGCTACCCTTTACACCAGCACCCAGGTTGAATCGACTACCCGCGATGCCGTCGAGCAGGCCAATATCCAGCTGCGCGAGATAAGCGTTGGGGCCGGAGCCGAGGTAGCCATCAAAATGCTCAGTTTCGAAAGCGGCCTGCTGTCCAGCAACGCCCGCTATCAGGTCGACATCGAGGCCCAGGACACTGACGGCGAGCCACGGCAGTTCACTGTGCTGCTGCAAGACCGCATCGAGCACGGCCCCTTTCCGGTGTCGCGCCTGACCCGCGGACAGTTGATGCCGGTTGCCGCCCAGAGCCATTTCCGCCTCGAGCGGTCAGCGCAGACTGAAGCGCTGTTCGAGGCCGCCGCCGGTGAAAACCCGCTGGTCGGCGATGTCGCCTTCGGCTATGACGGCAGTCAACAAGGCGCGCTGCGCTCGGCCCCCCTCAATCTTGAGAGCGAAGACGGCACGGTTCGCGTTGCGGCCGGCACCGTGAACTTCGAAGTGGCCGACGAAACCACGACCGTGCGCCTGGAAGGTCAGCTGCCGGAAATCGACATGAACCTGCAACGCCGTGACGATGGCAAGCCGGTGCAGGTGAAGCTAAGCGGTATCGGCATGACCGTCGACAAGCACGACTACGTCAACGGGTTCGGCCAAGGCCCCTCGGCCATCACGCTTGAACGCATGGAAATCCAGACCGACGACAATCCCGCCGTGGTCATCAAGAACGCCTCCATTGAAGAAGCGTCGAGTCGAAGCAGCGACGGCTTCGACCAGTCGATCGCCTACCGCGTCGGCGAGGTGGGGGCCAACGGTCGGTCTATCCGCAACCTGACGCTCGCCCTCAGCCTGCGCAACCTGGATGAAGGCAGCCTCAAGGCGCTGGTGGAAAGTTACAAGCAGATCCTCGACAGCGCGGCCACCCCGCAGGAGGCACTCGACAACATCACCGACGCACAGCAGCAGGAGCTACAGGCGCTCGCCCTGCAGTTGCTGGAGCACAAGCCCACCGTGGCGCTCGACGAGTTCGGCTTCGAGACCGCTAACGGTGCGGCCCGGCTGTCCGTGGTGGCCGACCTGCAGGGCCCGAGCGCGGAAGCCTTTACCCCCGATGCGATGATCATCAGCATGCTGGCGTCGCTCAAAGCCGAAGCCGGTATCGATAAAGCCCTGGTTCGCGACGTTGCCAGCCTGATCGCTCAGCGCGAACCGCAGTACAGCGCCGACCCGGCTGCGTTGCAGCAGCAGGCAGATCTGACGACCGAGTTGTTCAGCGGTATGGCACTCGGTGCGGGCTGGTTCCAGCTGCAAGGTGATCGCCTGGTCAGCTCGCTGCATTACGCCGACAACAAGGTGACCTTGAACGGCCAAGATATGACCGTTCAGGAATTCATCGGCTTTGCCTTCGGCTCGGTACTGGGCGCCGGCCTGCTCGGCCAGTAAGCACCGGTCACACATGAAAAAGGCGACCCTTGGGTCGCCTTTTTCATGCGCTGATTGCGCACTACGATCTGAGTTCTCGCCGTGCTAGTCGCTCAATCAGTCGCGCGTCTTGATGCGTGCGCAGTCAGCGGCAGCCTCACGGTAAAAGTAGTGCCTAGCTCGGCGCTTGATTCGACGACGATAGTTCCCTTGTGTGCCGCTACGATCTCGCTGGCGATAAAAAGCCCCAGGCCCAGCCCTGAGTGCGGGCCGTGTTCACCTGCAGCGTACTGAGAATGACGGCTCATAGGATTGAAGATGTCTGCGATTGCATCCTTGGCAATGGGTTCGCCCTGGTTATGCACTGTGAACACCGCATGCGCCTGCTCGACATGCATACCTACCCTGATGGCTCCAGTCTTGCTGCCATGGTGGACCGCGTTGCTGATCATGTTGGAGAACACCTGTTCCATGCGCGCTGCGTCGAACAAGCCAATCAGGTTTCCACTGGTGTCATAGAAAATCTGGCGTTCTAGGTTGTAGGCCCGCACTTCCTCCACCATGCCTTCGCACACCTCCGCCAGGTTGACCTCGATCTGGTGCACCGGGATGCCCGATCCGCTCTGTGAGCGAGTGAAATCGAGCAAGTCAGTGACGATCTTGTTGGCTCGTTTGGCACTGGTGTAAATCCGCGAGGCGAGCATCGTGGGCTTAGCGCTCAGATTGTCGGCCAGAAGCAACACTTCGGCACCGAGCTGTATGGCGCCCAAGGGGGTGCGTAGATCGTGTCCGAGAATGCCTAGAAAGACATTGCGCGTGCTGGTCACCGTCCGTGAGTAGCTGGCAACGGATTCGGCAAGCGACTGGTCGATGGCCTCGTTGAAGCGCGTCATATCCTCGACCTCGAAGTCCGTGCCACTCTTTATTTCCTGCAACCACTTTCGCAGCACGCTGGAGCGCAGAGCTCGGTATTCGGAGACCATTTCGTTGATGCTGAAGCCCGCGTCATGGCGCAGGATGGCGTGGGTTTCCGCCGCCGTTTTGCCGTCGCCCTTGTTTGCCTTACCGATGGATTTATCAACCTGCTCGGTCGCCGACTGACGGGTGCGAAGGTCCTCGGCGATGGTCCTTAGCATCTGCTCGGCATGGTCGCGCAGGGCGTCAACGTCCATTTGTGGAGAGGTGCTAGGGATGGTTTTGGCGAAGTCTTCCCACGACTGGAGAATGGGCTCGAGGTTATCGAGGATGAAGTCGGCAAGACGCATGGGGCTGCTCCGCAACAAAGGTGGACGCCGCACAACGTAAATCGATAACCGAGAGGCTTCTCGCATCCCAGCTTGTCACGCAGTGACCAAAGCGAATAAGTGACGCAAGTGAAGGGTTCCCGTGTGCACTCGCCAGCCTGGGCGTGGTGCTCTTGGACCGCTTCGCTGCGGGTGACGGTGCCGCTACCAGCAAAATGGGGACGGAAAAAGGGGACAGTGGAATATCTGTCCCCTTTGGTCACCGCTAGTTCAATCAGTCCACCCGCTGAATACGCCCCTCGACCGCTGCGGTAAATGGCTGCGGCAATGCTTCGATGTAGTCCACCAGCGCATCCAGATCCACCGGGCCGACGACGCGATTCTTGCCTTCGGTGAGCACGGTGAAGTTGTCGCCGCCGCCGGCGAGGAAGGAGTTGACCGTTACGCGGTAGGTCGCCGCCGGGTTGATCAGCGCACCGGTGGCATCGCGCATCTCGATCACGCGGTTGCCCACGGGGCGGCTGGCGGACCAGCTGTATTGAATGCCGGAAGGCTTGAGCAGGCGTGCGTAGCTCTGGCCGAGCCACTGTTGTTCGAGCAGGGTCTTGATCTGCGCGCCGGTCAGGTCCATGGAAACCAGATCGTTGGCGAACGGCTGGATGGCGAACAGCTCGCCCCAGGTCACTTCACCGCTGTCCAGATCCGCGCGAATACCGCCCGGGTTCATAAAGCTGATTTGCGCATCGGTGGCCACGCGTTGGGCATCGGCGATCAGGTTACCCAAGGCCGATTCACCAGCCGGTGTTTCAGTGCGGGTGAGGCCATTTTGTGCAAGCCCCACCACGCGCGCGACCAGGGGTTCGACCCGAGCGTCGGCCTGCGCCACCAGCGCGGCGACTTGCGGGTCTGGCGAAAGACCGGCGCCCTGGTCGGCCCAGGTGGTCATCACAGCGGCGGACTTTTCGACGATGTCGCGGCTGCGGCGGCTGACCTGGAGCTGGATGTCGGCATAGGCGGTGCCGGCCGAGAAGGCCTGAGTCACCAGGATCGGTTTGCCGTTGGCATTGGGCACCAGCGCGTTGGTAAAGCCATGCGCGTGGCCGGAAATCACCACGTCTACTTCGTCATCCAGTCGCTCGATGATGTCGACTACCGGGCCGGTGACAGTGTCGGCTTCTGGGTTGGTCGGGCCGTCATAGCTGGTCTGCCGGCCACCCTGGTGCAGCGCGACGACAATCGCGCGTACACCGTGTCGGCGCAGCTCGGCCACGGACTGGTTGATAGCGTCTGCCTCGTCGACGAAACGCAGCCCGGCGACGCCGGAAGGCGAGACGATGGTTGGCGTCTCCTTGAGCACGGCGCCGATCACGCCGATGCGCACGCCGCCGGTGTAGTAGATGGAGTAGGGCGGCAGCAGAGGTTCGCCGGTGGCCCGATCGATGACGTTGCTCGACACCGTGGGGTAGCGCGCACCCTTCCATTGGTCTTCGAGGAAAGGCCCCTTGGCGTGGTTGCCGCCGGTGAGCTGGCGAAGCAGCTCCGTCCTGCCGTTATCGAACTCGTGGTTGCCGAGGGTGCCGATCAGGTTGCAGCGTTGCTGGGCGAAGGGCTGCGCATTGCGCGGCATGTCCAGCTGGCGGCTGAACGGCCGACAGTGCGGGTTGGCCAGCAGGTTGAAGAAGCTGATCGAGGGTTCGTCGCGCAACAGGGCGGAGTTGGGTGGCGAGGCGCCGACCTGGTCACCGTCATGCACGATCAGCGTGTATTCGCCGCTGGCCGATTTCAGGTAGGAAGCGAGCACCGCCGCGCCACCGGCAGGCCGGCCGGCGACGTTGCGCGGGGACAGTTGGCCGTGGAAGTCGTTGATGCTGAGGAGGTTGACCGACACCACCGGCTCGACCCGCCAGTCGGGCGCGCGCCAGCTGCGACGCTCACTGGCGCGCTGTCTGGCGCTCAGGCCTTCCAACTGCTGCTCGCGATAATCCTGTTCGATGGAGCCGTGCTCGGGCAGTGCCTGAGCCTGAGCCAGCGCCGGGCCGGCAAGGCCAATCAGGCTTGCCGCTAACAGCCAATCCAGTGCGCGCGTATGCATTGTTGTGTCCTCGGTGCGGTGGAGTCCGACCGAAACTAGAAAGCGCGCGTGGCAGGTTGATGACTGCTTTTTGGCGTTTTCGCGAGAGGCGACGTGCGGTCTGTTCAGTGCCGGCAGGCTCAGGGAGACCGCGCCCGGCGGGATGCCTGCTCTGAATGTCGCGAGGTGACGCACGTATCCGTGACCGCGCCGTATCGATGCGCTTTTGCTATCGTGGCGGCCAGTTCGCCGAGGCTGGCTGTTGCTCGGCAAACCCATCCACACAGCTCGATGGCCGGACGTTCGGCCTCGCAACCGTTTAGGTGTCGCCTTTGCTACACAATGCTGCCCGCCGACCGGCTCGTCTCATTCCGCTCGCCTTTCTCATCGCGACCTTGCTGGGCACGGCGCTGCTGTCGCTTCCGGCGGCCACGGCCGGGCCTGGTCAGGCACCGCTGNACCGCCGTATCGGCGGTCTGTGTGACGGGGCTCATCGTGCAGGACACGGCTGTGTATTGGTCGTTTTTCGGGCAATGCGTGATTCTGCTGCTGTTCCAGATCGGCGGCTTCGGCATCATGAGTGGCGCGACGCTGCTCGGCCTGATGGTCAAGCGACGGCTGCAGTTGAGCAGCCGTCTGGTCGCGCAGCAGGAGACACGCTCGCTCGGGCTCGGGGACGTCACGGGCGTGTTGCGGCTGATCCTGCTGGTTACCTTGAGCGTCGAACTGGTCGTGACGGCGATCCTCACCCTGCATTTTCGCCTGAGCTATGACCTGACCTGGTCCAAGGCACTCTGGGACGGGCTTTTCCATGCGGTATCGGCGTTCAACAACGCCGGCTTTTCGACCTATTCCGACAGCCTGATGAGCTTCGCCACGGACCCGGTGGTACTGGTGCCGGTCATGCTGGCGGTGATCATCGGCGGTCTGGGCTTTCCCGTGCTCTACGAGTTCCGCCGCGACCAGCGCGGCAGGCCCTGGACCATCCATACGCGCATCACGCTGTGGGGTTCGGCGGTGCTGCTGTTCGGCGGCATGGTGGCGATCCTGTTCTACGAGTGGAGCAACCCGGCCACGCTTGCCGGCATGAGCCTGGGCGACAAGCTGCTATCGGCGCTGTTCAGCTCGGCAGTGGCGCGCACGGCGGGCTTCAACAGCCTGGACGTCGGCCAGTTCGAGGCGCAGACGCTGGCCGTGCATTACTTCCTGATGTTCGTCGGCGGCGGCAGCGCGGGCACCGCGGGCGGAATCAAGGTGACGACCTTCTTCCTGCTGTTCTTCTTCATCTGGGCCGAGATTCGGGGCAACGCCGACACCGTGGCTTTCCGCCGCCGCATCTCTTATGCGACGCAGCGCCAGGCGCTGACCGTGCTGTTCCTCGGTTCGCTCACCGTGGCCATCGGCACCATGATCCTGCTCAGCGTGACGCGGCTGGAGCTGGGCGTCGTGCTGTTCGAAGTCATTTCCGCGTTCGCCACGGTCGGTCTGTCGACCGGCATCACGGCGGACCTGCCACCGTCCGGTCAGCTGGTGATCATCGCGCTGATGTTCATCGGCCGGGTCGGCACCATTACCCTGGCCACGGCCCTTGCGCTGCGCAGCGTGACCAAACACTACCGCTACCCGGAGGAGCGCCCCATTGTTGGATAACCTGTTCGGCAAGACATTCGAGAACGACAGCGTCGCCGTCATCGGCCTGGGGCGATTCGGTTCGGCCGTCGCCGACTCGCTTACGTCCATGGGGCACGAAGTGCTGGGCATCGACAGCAACAGCGCGAACGTCCAGCAATGGGTGGATCGCCTGACCCACGTGGCCCAGGCCGACTCGACCGACGTCCGCGCGTTGCGTCAGCTGGGCGTCGATCAGTTCCGCCATGTGGTGGTGAGCATCGGTACCGATCTCGAGGCCAGCGTATTGACCGTGCTCGCGCTGCAGGAGCTGGGCGTGCCGGACATCTGGGCCAAGGCCCTGAGCAAGCGCCACGGGTTGATCCTCGAGCGCACCGGCGCCCATCACGTCGTCTACCCGGAAACGTCAATGGGCGAGCGTGTGGCCCATCTGGTCACCGGCAAGATGTTCGAGTTCATCGAGTTCGACGACGGCTTCGCCATCGCTTCGACCCACGCCCCGAAGCGTATCCACGACAAGACACTCGCTGACTCCGGGGTGCATACGCATTACGGCGTGACCATCGTCGGGGTGAAACGGACCCATGAAGACTTCATCTACGCCAAGCCAGAAACCCTGATACACCCAGGTGACATTCTCATCGTGGCGGGCGAAACCAAGCGGGTGGAAAAGTTTGCCGCGGCAAAGGGCTAGCCGCGCGGCCGCTGCGGCTAGCTGACCGCTCGGAGCTGAACATGAACGGCTGATGCCCTATCCCGGTCGCACATAAGAGCAATCGGGAGGCACACGCATGACCACTCTGAGCAATGTTCTATGGGGCGCTCTGGCGCTCGGCCTGGTAACCGGGATGCGCAGCACGCTGGCGCCCACCATGACCAGTCGGGCACTGGCTGCGCAGGACGATATCGACGCCGCAGACGAGCCGGCGCGCACCCTGGCCTCGCACCGCGCACAGCAATTTCTGCTGCCCATGGCGACGGGCGAACTGCTGGGCGACAAGATGCCCTTTGCACCGGACAGGACCATCCTGCCGTCGATGATGTTTCGCGCCCTGTCGGGCGGGGTGACTGCTGCGGCGCTGGCCAGCGCACGGCGACAGCCGATATGGCTTCCGGCATTGGTTGGCGCAACGGCCGCGCTGGTTGCGTCGAAGGTCGGGCTCGCCTTGCGCAAACCCTATCAGGCCAATCCTTATGTCAATGCCGCGCTGGGGCTGACGGAAGATTGCGTGGCGCTGGCAATCGGTAGCGCCGGGCTGCGGTGCGCGCTGGGCAAGCGCTAAGGGTAGGTGGGGCGGCTCGCTAAAGCCGGTTGAAAACACACGGGCCGCATGCCGCGGCCCGTGATCGCTCAGCGGTCGGCGTACTACCGCTTGATCACGCACACCCGGTCTGTGCAGGTGCCGGCGTGGGTGGCGTCCAGGCTTTCCGTTGCGTCGCGGGTACCGACGGTTTCGCCAGCCAGGCCGCCGCCAGTCGGGGAGGCGGTGCCGGTGTTTTCCGGGTAGTCCGTACCGGCCCGTTTGGCCGCAGTGCCCACGTCGTAGCGCCCGGTATCGCCGGAGCCGGTGTGGGTGTCGGTCCCGTGGCCGGTACTCGCTGTACCCGTTGTGCCGGTAACCGGAGCAGCCGTATCGCGGGTTCCGGTTGAATGGCTCTCTGTCCCGGCTGCATGGCTGGTGGACCCTGCAAAATGCTTGTCCAGGTGGCTGTCACCGCCGGTGGCGCCGGCATAGGGACTGGTTGGACCGGCATAGCCAGGGGTCGAACTTGCACCGGCGCCGTTGTCGTCGATATTGAGCGCGCCGTTGTACTCCAGCGCGTCACGTGCGCGGATCAGCTGATCCTCGTCGTACACGTCGACGGCGATCACCAGCGAGCCGCGGCGCACGGCTTCTGGATATGCCGTGGCGTGGCGACGGTGTTCTTCATGCGGCTCATGGCCGAACAACGACTTGAAGAAGTGCGCGACTTTAGACTCGTGATGTTCGCGGTCGACGGTTTCGCTAGTGGTGGAATAGGGCGCGTCGTAGGCATGGATTTCCGCGCGGTCGGCGCCTACGGAATGAATCTGTTCTCTGGCGATGCCCCGCGACATCAGGTCACCCTGGGTGCGGTTGGCATCGGTCAGCGTCGCGAACGCTGCTACTAATGTGTGTTTCATGGTTCACCTCGCGTTGTGTTGAACAACTGGTGGGTAGTCGAGCGCTGCGCTGTCAGTACCGCATGACACGTATGGGTGCGGGTAACCACGGCAGCCTGCTGCTTGATCGGCTGCAACAAGAGCAACGCTCATTGATATTGGGTCGGGACGTACCGCTATAGTTCAGATCAGCGGTCGGAAACTCGGCCGACCTGGCTTGCGTAGGCGATGGCGGCTCAAGGCGAGATGGGCGTTTGGTTGAGGATGACGGCGCTTGATGACGGCCGTCAGCGCTGCCCATGACGGCGAACGCAGGGGACGGCAGCTGCAGTGTTGCGTCGGCAGGAAGGCGGGTGCGGGGTGGGGCTTCGCTGGTGTGTTCGAAGGCCGGTCAGTTTGCTTGACCGGCCGCGTGGCTTAGTCCAGGTCCGACGCGTCGTGGCGTTCCGGCGCCTGTTCGGACTCATCGCCCCAGGTGCGATTGACCTTGCGTCCGCGAATCACCCCCGGCCGCTCGGCCACTTCAGCGGCCCAGCGCTGTACGTGCTTGTAGTCCTGCACCGAGAGGAATTCACCGGCCTCGTACAGCTCACCGCGGGCCAGCACGCCGTACCAGGGCCAGATGGCCATGTCGGCGATGGTGTATTCGTCGCCAGCGATGTAGCGGTTGTCGGCCAGCTGGCGGTCCAGTACGTCGAGTTGGCGCTTGACCTCCATGGCGTAGCGGTTGATCGGGTACTCGTACTTTTCCGGCGCATAGGCATAGAAATGCCCGAAGCCGCCGCCGAGGAAGGGCGCCGAGCCCATCTGCCAGAACAACCAGTTCAGGGTTTCGGTCCGTGCGCGGGTTTCGGTCGGCAGGAAGGCGCCGAATTTCTCGGCGAGGTACACCAGGATCGAGCCGGACTCGAACACCCGCAGCGGTTCGCCTTCGACGCTGTGGTCGGCGAGTGCAGGAATCTTGGAGTTCGGATTGATCTCGACAAAGCCGCTGCCGAACTGGTCGCCATCACCGATCTTGATCAGCCAGGCGTCGTATTCCGCGCCGCTATGACCGAGGGCGAGCAGCTCTTCGAGCATGATCGAGACCTTCACCCCGTTGGGTGTGGCCAGCGAATACAGCTGCAGGGGATGCTTGCCCACCGGCAGCGCCTTCTCTTCCCGCGCTCCGGCGGTAGGGGCGTTGATGCTGGCAAACTTGCCGCCCGAGGGCGCGTCGTGGGTCCAGACTTTTGGCGGTACGTAAGGGGTGTCAGGCATGGGCAATCTCCTCGAGTGGGTTGAACCGGGGATGTGCACAGCATCCTACGCGTTTGGACGGCAGGGTCGAAATCAAGCGGGTTGATAGTGGGCATCAACGATGCGCAGGCGTGCGCGATCTTTAGATTGGCAGGGCTGGCGGTCCCTGGCTAAACGGGACTAGTGATCGCCAGCAAGCTGGCTGCTACAGCGGTCTATCGAGGCGACAGTGGCGAGTCAGGACTCTCGGAACTGCGGCAGGTCGTGTTTGGTCAGCGGCAACCGGACGATAAAGATCGTGCCTTGCTCGGCATTGGATTCGACATGAATGGTGCCCTGGTGGGCGGCCACGATCTCGCTGGCAATATAGAGCCCCAGGCCTAGCCCTGAGTGAGGACCATGCTCACCCGCGGCGTACTGGGAGTGGCGGCTCATGGGGTTGAAGATGTCAGCAATTGCCTCCTCCGCAATCGGCTCGCCCTGGTTGTGCACGGAAAACACCGCATGCGCCTGTTCGGGGTGCAAGGACACCCTGATCTGTGACGTAGCGCTGCCGTGCTGCACAGCGTTGCCGATCAGATTGGAAAAAACCTGCTCCATCCGCGAGGCGTCGAACAGCCCGGTCAGATTTCCGCTGGTCTCGCAGAGGATGTTGCGGTCCGGGTGATAGGCCAGCACTTCTTCGGCCATGCCTTCGCACACTGCTGCCAGATTGGTTTCCGCCCGGTGCACCGGAAGACCTGCACCGCTCTGCGAACGGGTGAAATCGAGCAGGTCATTGACGATCTTGTTGGCACGTTTGACGCTGGTATAAATGCGCGACGCCAACATGGTCGGCTTGGCCCCGAGGCTGCCGTCGAGCAACAGCACTTCCGCACCCAGCTGAATCGCGCCCAGAGGCGTGCGCAAATCGTGTCCAAGGATGCCCAGAAAGATATTGCGCGTGCCGTTGACCGTTTGTGAGTAGCTGGCCACGGACTCGGCGAGCGCTTGGTCGATGGCCTCGTTGAAGCGGGTCATGTCCTCGACTTCGAAGTCGGTGCCTGACTTGATTGCCTGCAACCACTTGCTCAGTACGCTGGAGCGCAGGGCGCGGTACTCGGACACCATTTCATCGATGCTGAAGCCGGCGTCATGACGCAACACGGCGTGAGTGTGCGCCGCCGTTTCACCGATGCTCTTGTGGGATTTGCCAATGGATTTGGTGAACTGCTGGGCTTTGGACTGGCTGGTGCTCAGGTCCTCGGCAATCGTTCGCAGCATCTGCTCGGCATGGTCCCGTAGGGCTTCGGTGTCCATGGAGCGGGATCCCAGAATGGTTCTGGCGAAGTCTTCCCACGACTGGAGAATGGGCTCGAGGTTATCGAGAATGAAATTGGCAAGGCGCATCGGGCTGCTCCGCAAGGTTGGACGCCGCTAAGCTCACCTGGACAACGGTGGCGTC